>QNFK01000007.1 GCA_003645495.1 Gammaproteobacteria bacterium | reverse complement strand
TTTCTTCCATTTCCCGGCTTTGTTACATACTATGCGTGTCCAACTTAACCAATGGAATCCGAAAATGAAGATTTTTAAGTACACAGCCGTTGTGGCTCTGTTCCTGGCAAGCGCTGTTGCATTTGCCAATGACGAGATGGCGCAGGAAAAGCCATCTATGTATGTAAGTGAATCAATGACAGTTAACGCAGCCGTTGAGGCCATCAATCACGAAACACGCGAGGTATCACTTCGCAAAGGTAACGGCGAACTGATTACATTTATTGCCAGCGAAGAAGCCCGTAATCTTGGCCAGGTAGATGTTGGCGATATCGTTACTGCCAACTACACACAAAGCGTTTCCATCCAGGTCATGGAAGACGATGGCAAGGGTCCCAGGGTAGGAGAGCTTGGTGTTGCGGATCGTACTGACTTGGGCGAAATGCCCGGCGGTGCAGTTATTAATGCAACAGTCGTGGTCGCTTCGGTTGAGGAAATTAACATCGAAGCTAACACCTTCAAGTTGCTCGGACCGGACGGTAATGTCAATGAATACACCGCTCGCAATCCTGACAACCTGAAACGCGCGTCAGTCGGAGACCTTGTAGTAATTACGATCGCCGAGTCTATGGCAATTTCCGTTGAGGAAGCGCCGGCACAGTAAGACTGGCTGCTGAAGAAATAAAAGGCGGGCCCATTTATTGGGCCCGTTTTTTTGTGGCAACTTTATAATCGCGGCGGGACGCCGCGATCGCCAAACTCAGTTCGAAATTTCGGTTAGCTTGTTCCGTATTACCCGTTTGATTGGCGGGATCCTGTTAGCCAGTCGTAAAGCGATCGATCTCGCCAGCTTCGCCGGCGCACGGTCATCGGTAAAGAATTTTACAATCTCATTGGTACCGTGAAACATAGGCCTTGTCGTCCGCATATGCTTGTTTTGGTATTTTTGCAATAAAGATGTCGCTCCTATGTCCCGCCCCTGAGCTGCTGCGTCAATAATTTCCTTTGCGAGAATTTCCTGGCCGCTGAGCCCGAGATTGTAGCCATGCGCAGTGACCGGGTGCATGCCAACTGCGGCATCACCGATTAACGCGAAACGTTTCGCACAAAACTTCGCTGCATGTACACCTACCAAAGGATATGCAAATCTTTTGCTCACGAGTCGCATATCTCCGTAGCGATTATCAAACCGTTCCTGTATGTCGCTACTGAATTGTGTGTCATCCGTTTCCATAATTGAGGCACGCTGATCCATCGGCGCCGTAACGACGATGGATGAGCGATGACTGGTTAGTGGCAACACGGCGAGAGTCCTGCCGTAATGGAAGCATTCAAATGCTATCCCGTCGTGCGGTTTTTCATGCTGCATGCGGCTAACAACGCAGACGCGTCCAAAGTCATGCATGGACGCGGCAATGCCCATCATGCGGCGGGTTTCTGAGAAACGGCTGTCGGCAGCGACAACCAGTCGTGACTGAATCGTCTGTCCGTCGGACAATACAACTGATGCCTCGCTATCGTTTGCTAAAACAGACGTTACAGACAGGTCAGTGAGGATTTCAACATTGTCGAGCGTCTGTACTGCGTCGAATAGCGCCCTGCGAATAACGTGATTTGAGACGATGAAGCCGAGCGCGTCGATCGAATCCCTTTTGCCATCAAAGTTGAGGCAATAGGGCGATGTTCCGTCCAGAACCCGGGCTTCTTTTATCGGCGGCCTTTCATCAGGCTCGAAGCGCTCCCAGATGCCGAGTTCTTTCAGGATTCTGACTGACAAATGCGTGAGCGCGATATCACGTCCATCGAATTCCGGCGCGGCAAGCTGTTGCTCGGATTGTTTCTCAATCAGCGCAATCTGTAATCCGGTATTGGCTAAAGATTGTGCGAAACTCAGACCTGCAGGGCCTGCGCCGACGATAATTATGTCGTAGTTCATTAGTTGCTCACATGCGTCAGTTGAATCGATGTCATTCTATTTTGTCTTATGCAGCATGGCGTCTGGCGCTGCTCACGACAATACGCAAATTCCGCATCACCTGACCTGGTAGTCAGATCCAGTCGAATACGGCTGTGAAATGTCGTAAAAACTGCGGGGCCTTCACGATACGCATGCCGCGGATATCTTTTCTTCTCTCCCATACAAGATTTATACCTTCCACCACGTAGTCCATGTGGCTTTGTGTATAAACCCTGCGAGGAATAGCCAGGCGCACCAGGTCAAGGCGGGCAGGCTTTTCTTCCCCGGTATGTGGATCGGAACCGAACATCACAGTACCAATTTCCACACCTCGAACGCCGGCTTCCAGGTATAACTCAACCGCCAGTGACTGCCCGGGATACTGCAGTGGTTCTATGTGCGGCAAGAATCGTCGCGCGTCGAGATAAACAGCATGGCCGCCTGCCGGAACCACCACGGGGATTCCCAGTTCGCGCAGATGTTCTACGACGTAACGTGTCGATAGCAGCCTGTAGTCGAGATAGTCCTCGTCCAGAATCTCACGCAAGCCAACGGCGATTGCTTCGAGGTCGCGTCCTGCCAGGCCTCCATATGTTGGAAAGCCTTCAGTCAAAATCAGAATGTTGCGTTCACGATGTGCCAGGTCAGCATCGTTGGTGCACAAGAAACCACCAATGTTCGCGAAAGCATCCTTCTTGGCCGACATCGTGCAGCCATCTGCATAGCTGAACATTTCACGAGCAATATCGATGGAAGACACATCTTTGAATTCTGCTTCACGGCGTTTAATGAAGTGCCCGTTCTCAGCGAATCGGCACGCATCTATATAAAAGGGAATGCCGGCGCCGCGTGCGATTCTGCTGATTTCGCGAATGTTGGCCATTGAAACCGGCTGCCCACCACCGGAATTATTGGTGACAGTGACCATAATTAGCGGAATTCGCTCTGGTCCCTCTGCGGCAACGAGTTTTTCCAGAGCCGCAATATCCATGTTGCCCTTAAATGGATAGTCGGATTCAAGGTCGCTGGCCTCGGCGCATGGCAAATCCAGTGCCGTGCCATGATTGAATTCGATGTTCGCCCTTGTCGTGTCGAAATGGGTGTTATTTGGAACGATGGAATCCGCATTCACCATCACACCGAACAAAATGCTCTCAGCCGCGCGTCCCTGGTGGGTAGGGATAACCTGTTCAAAGCCGAAGATATCCTTGACGGTGTCACGGAACCGATACCAGCTTCGGGCGCCAGCGTAGGACTCGTCACCGCGCATCATGGCACCCCATGCTTCTGCCGACATGGCGCTCGTTCCTGAGTCAGTCAGTAAATCGATAACGACGTCTTCCGCACGTAACAGAAATGGATTGTAGTTGGCGGCCTGCATGAACTGTGCGCGTTGTTCACGAGTCGTTAGCTTGATTGGTTCTACCATTTTGATTCTGAATGGCTCGATGATGGTTTTCATGAATTCGGGGCTCTTGAATTTATTCGTTTGATGTAAGAGGATTTACGGATTTTCCGGTCAGCAAATTCGCGGCAATGGATCATCTTCGAGTTCCTCGAGGAAGCGCTCACCGCCGAGCTCCGTCTCGAGTATTACTCGCTGATTTTTCTCCGTGATTCGACCAACGATCGCCGCGTCACGACCTGTTGGAATGCTCTGCCAGGTGTGCAGAGCTGCCTCCGCCTCCTCTGCAGAAACAATCGCAAGCACGCGCCCTTCACAGGCAAGGTAATAAGGGTCATAGCCCAGCATGTCGCAAACTGCCTGAACCTGATCCTTTACCGGAATAGCTGCATCAAAGCGCACACCCAGGCCGGTAGCGCGCATAATCTCGTGAGCAACCGAGGCAATCCCGCCGCGGGTTGGGTCACGCATGAACCTGAGCCCGTTGAATGCCAGCATCGCTTCTGTCAATGGTAAAACGCTGTCCGCATCGGAGCGCAGGTCACCACGCAGACCAAAATCTTCTCTTGCGAGCATCACAGCCGTTCCGTGGTCACCGACAGAGCCGCTGATCAGAATCCTGTCTCCGGCCCGAATGTTACACATGGCTGGTCGTGCACCAGGAATTCGTACGCCGACCCCGGTTGTTGCCAGGTATAGCCCTCCACCTTCACCGCGTTGCAGCACTTTGGTGTCGCCGGCAGTTACCTTCACCCCGATGGCCCGGGCGGTTTTCGCAAGGCTTTGCACAATGCGATCAAGCTGGGCTATTTCCATTCCTTCTTCAATGAACGCGTTCAGGGTCAGGTACAGGGGGCGCGCGCCGGCTACAGCGAGATCGTTGGTTGTCCCATGTACGGCTAACGAACCGATATCCCCACCGGGAAATTCGAGTGGCTGGACCGTGAAGCCGTCAGTGGTAATCATGGCCTCGCCACCATTGAGCGGTAGCGGTACGGCATCTGCCTCGGTATCCAAATCAGAATAAGCAAGATGGCGCGCAAATACTTCTTCGATGAGTTCGCGCATAAAGCGACCGCCGTTGCCGTGTGCGAGCGTAATTCTGTCGTCTTCCATTAGATTGTTATGTCCTGTTCAAGAGCAGCGATTTCTGCTGCCTGACCGTAACCAAGGGCTGCGTCATTGCATGGCAGCTCGCTACTTAAATAAACATCAAAACCATCGCTCCGTAAAAGTGCGACGGCCTGTTCTGTCAATACTCTGTTCTGAAATACGCCACCGGCTAGCCCGACCTGGGCAATCTGGTGCGTGTCGCGCATTCGTCTTGCCTGCTCAAGCAATGTCGTGGCCATGCTGGTGTGAAATGTCTCGGCCCGTCGGGCCGGATCTTTGTCCTCATTGCAGATCTCGACCAGCAACGGCTCCCAGTCAGTTCGCAGTACGCCTTCCTGATCCTCGTCAAGTGGCAGCGCGATGGTCGTGCCGACATCGCGACACATTGACTCGAGTTGCATCGGGCCCTGGGCTTCGAAACTGGTTTGTTGTACTTCGCAGATGATTGCGGCGGCCGCATCGAAGAGCCGGCCTATGGCGCTGCTCTGTGGGCAATTCAACTGCCGTTGCCAGGCGGCTTTGGCTAAACCGTCTTCATCAGGACAGTCCGGCCAGGACCGACCGGTTTCCCAATGCAGCGCCGCAGCACTTCGCCATGGCTCACGACCTGCGCGTTCGCCACCGGGCAGGCGAAACGGTCGCATGCTGCAAACCCGACGCCATCGGCCCGGTTCGCCGAGCAATGCCTCACCACCCCACAGCGACGAATCCTCCCCGAGGCCAACGCCGTCCCAGGTAAATATCAGCCACGGACCCGGAGCTGCAATTTCTGCCGCCAGTGCAGATGCGTGCGCACGATGATGCCAAACGGTCGTAACCGGCAACTGCTGTTCATTTGCCCAGCGATGTGTCGTGTAACCTTGATGTGCATCGCAGATGATTCGCTGTGCACGTACGCCGTAAAGCGCCTGCAAATCCTCCGCCACCTGTTCGAATATTGCCAGGCTGCGTGGGCTGTCCATTTCGCCGATGTGCGGTGACACGACGGCGCGGTTGCCCCAACTCAAGGTTATTGTCGCTTTCATATGCCCGCCGACAGCCAGCAGCGGTTGCTGCTGCCGCCAGGGCAGGATCAACTCCGTCGGTGCAGAGCCACGGCCCAGTCGCAACGGGCGCATCGCGTCATCAATCTGGCGAAACAGGGAATCGTCGGCGGGTCGCACGATTGGTCGGTCATGATGCAGGAAAGCATCCGCTACCTTGCCAAGTCGCCGCGACGCTTCGGCATTTTCCGTCAGTACCGGTTCGCCACTGAGATTGCCCGATGTCGCGACAAGCGGGCCACCGAATCCATCTAACAAGAGTTGATGTAGAGGGCTGTATGGCAGGAATACACCGAGTTCACGTAAACCGGGTGCGAGGTTCTCTGCAAGATCGGCGGCCACAGAGTTTTTCCGTGCAAGTACGATGGGCCTGGTTGGCCCGCATAGCAACCTGATCTCAGCTGCGGTCAGGTCAACGGCTTTAGTCACAGCCTCCAGCCCGTCAGTTCCGGTCATGGGAAACATGACGGCCAGTGGTTTGTCTGGTCGCTGTTTACGCTGGCGGAGTTTTTCGATTACGGTGGCGTTGGTCGCATCGCACATGAGGTGATAGCCGCCGATGCCTTTGACAGCGAGTACCTCTCCCTGGCGCAATCGCATCAGCGCACTTTCAAGTGCAGCTTCTCTGGTTAGCAGCTCCTGGTTATCCGCCAATGCCAGGTTTAGTTGCGGTCCGCAGGCAGGGCAGGCGACGGGTTCTGCATGAAATCGTCGATCGGACGGGTCTTCATATTCCGCGATGCACTGCGGACATAGCGGGAAGCCGGCCATGCTCGTATTCGGCCGGTCATAAGGCAGTGAACGGATCAGCGTATAACGCGGGCCGCATTGTGTGCAGTTGATAAAGGGGTAGCGGTAACGCCTGTCGTTGGGATCCTGCATCTCTCGCAAGCAATCCGGGCAGGTGAAGTAATCGGGTGGAACGAAAATTTGTGCATTTGACTGATCTGAGCTTGGCACGATCGTGAATGAGTCAAACGCTTCGGCGCTGACAGTTTCGACTGCCGTGATGTGTGGTTTCGATAAGGGTGGGGCCTGATCGATCAGATTTTTTTCAAACTCGAACAGCGAACCTGCATCGCCTTGCGCGATCACTTCAACTTCGCCGAGTTGATTTTGTACCGACCCGCAAAGCTCGTGATGTTGGGCAAGTTGATAAACGAACGGTCGAAAGCCCACGCCCTGGACGTGCCCGGCCAACCTGAGTACGACCGTTTTTACAGTCGTGTCTGCGCAGCTGGCAGATTGGCTGGCGCGGTCTGGTTGTGTTTCCTGGATAAGCATCTTGCGCGCTCAGCCTGTTGCTCTGCGGGCCTTGTTGTATCCGGATTCGTTGTCACGATAGCCGCTGGCCCACCAGATCCGGCACGCACCCTCGTCAGACACCATGCACGGACCAATTGGCTTGCGTGGTGTGCAGGCCAGCCCGTACAGGCGACATTGATTGGGGTATTTTTTACCAAGGACGACGCTGGCGCAGTCGCAGCCGGGTGGCATCTGTCCAACGCGTTTGCGTGAATCGTCCGCATATGAGGGTAATTCCAATCGTGCGTTGTGTTGCGCGTAGTCGCTCTTCAAACTGAATCCGGAATTGGGGATAACACCAATGCCACGCCAGTTCGCGTCCGTCACATCCATGACCTTGCGCAAACAATCTGTCGCCGTCTTATTACCACCTGGACGCACGACTTCCGGATAACAGTTATCAAGAAAGTGTCTGCCCTCCTGCAATTGACGCAGAACCGAGTACATCGCGGCCAGCAATGTGTCCGGTCGAAAACCTGCTATCGCAGTCGGAATATCATGTTTGTCGACGACGAACTGCCATTCTTCGGGTCCCATGACGGTCGAGACGTGACCGGGCGCGATCAATGCATCGAAACCGGGTTCGCCGGAATCCAGCAGCATCGCTACAGCGGGCCAGGTTAGCCGCGCAGACAACAGGACCAGCAGATTTGCGGGCACTTTCTCCGCCAGCATGGCCGCGACAGGTGCTGTGGTGGTTTCGAAACCAGCGGCAAAGAAAATGACACGTCGGTCCGGATTTTCATTGGCGATACGAACGACTTCAGTTGGTGTCGCAATGGGCCGAATGTCGCCGCCGGCTGCCCGCGCCTGCTCGAGTGTTCTCGGCTCCCTCTTTGGCGCGTTAACGGGAACCCTGAGCATGTCTCCAAATGCCACGAGGATGACATCTTCGTGCAACGCAATTTGAATCGCTTCGTAGACGTCTTCCTCGGGACAAATGCAGACCGGGCAACCCGGGCCAGGAACCAGTTCAATAGCGTCCGGAATTGCAGATCGCAGGCCAGCAAGCGATATTGAGCGCTCATGTCCGCCACAGACATTCATGATGCGGACACGTTGCTTGAGTTTTAGCTCATGCAGTTTCCCAAGCCAGTATTCAGCCGACTGAGTCACGGGGAATGCAGGCTGTGCAGTGAGGCTCCGTCCGGTTGTATTGCCGGCCGGATTTTTTCTCCGGAGGCGATACGCAGGCGGCAGTCGACCAGCTGTTGCCGCAACCAGCTACACCACGCATCCATACCGATGCCAGTGCGGGCCGATAAAGTGATCGCGTGGGCCGGACTGGCGAGGTCTCGTAAATGCTGCAAAGCCTTGTCCGGGTCAAAATCACCAAGTACTTCCAATAGATCTGACTTGGACAAAAGCATGAGGTCGGCAGCGCGAAACATGACCGGATACTTGGCCGGTTTGTCATCGCCTTCCGGGGAGGAAAGCAGGGTTACATTGAGATGCTGGCCGAGATCGAAGCTTGCAGGACAAACAAGATTGCCAACATTTTCAATGAACACGATATCGAGTGCATCGAGGTCCAGGCTATGTAGCGCATCATGCACCATGTGAGCGTCCAGGTGGCAGGCGCTGCCGGTACTGATCTGGATGGCTGGAATACCTTTGGCACGGATTCGCTCGGCGTCGTTCTCTGTTTCGAGATCGCCCTCGACCACACCGATATTGAGCTCGCTGCCCAATCTGTCAATCGTCGCCTCAAGAAGTGACGTTTTGCCAGCGCCGGGCGATGACATGAGGTTGATCGCCAGCACCGAATGCCGGTCGAAGTGCTGCCGATTGTGAGCGGCCTCATGGTCGTTTGCATCCAGCAGTCCTTTTAAAACAGCTACAGACTCTGCACCGGAGGCCGTCTTTGCCAGGTGTCCGCCGTCCTGCAGAAGATGCTGGTTGCCGGAGGTCACATTGCAGCCACAGGTATCACACATTGTCGTCAGCCCTCCGCGGCCAGTTCACTGGTCCGCGACAGATCGCGATGCCCGGTGTGTTTATCAATTTCCAGTTCGACACGCGTCAGCAGCAATTCATCGCCGCTGACCAGCCGGGTTTTCCAGGTACCGCATTGCGCACATAACAGACGGTTGGCACTGACTTCTGATTCAGCATCACAATCTTTGCAATGCACTCTTACCGGCAGGCTGTCTATGTGAAGTTCGGCACCATCAGCGACGGTGCCTGCTACCGCAATAGGAAAAGCGTTTTGCAGTAGCGCTGATTCCACGCCCGACAGCGGGCCAACCGCAACAAAAATGTCGCTGACCGATGTAGCACTGCGTTCTGTCGCCAGGTCAGTCACCTGCGTGATCAGTGCCTGACATATCGCGAGCTCATGCATTGCTGGCCAGTATTTCGTCGAACAGTTCCCAGGATTCTGCAGCTTCAGTCTCTGTGACTTTCTGAATGGCATATCCGACATGCACCAGCACGAAATCGCCCGGCGCAACATCTTCACCCTGCATCAGGAACAAACTGACCTCGCGCTCAATGCCGCGCGCCTCGCAGAGGCACTGAAAATCAGTGATGGTCTTGATTTGCATGGGGACGGCAAGACACATAGTTTCAATTCGCTCCGTTTCCACGTCCTGGTGCCGCCAAATAGTGACGACCGCATCCTATTATTCGGATATAGGCGGCGCTTACAGTACGTAGTAACGCCTATTCTCTCCTTATATAGGTGCGTTTATCGTAATGCTCTGAGAAGAAGCGTTAATCCCAGGCTGGCGCGTGCTTGTATCAGGTGTCGCTGAATACGTACGTGCGAGCCGCAACAAGGCTGGTCAATGAGCGAAACTTTGATACTCGGTGTGGGCAATACGCTGCTTTCCGACGAGGGAGCGGGCGTTCACGCAATGCACTACATGCAGACGCATAACCCCGATCTGGCAGATACCGAATTCCTTGATGCCGGCACCCTGAGTTTTACGCTGGCCGACGATATCGCGTCGGCGACCAATCTCATTATTTTCGATGCAGCGCAGCTCGATGCAGAAGCGGGAGCTGTGCGCGTATTCGAAAATGACGAGTTGGATAATTTTTTGCGTTTTGGCCGACGCAGTGTGCATGAAGTTGGCTTTGCAGACCTCATGGATATCGCCCGGTTGCAGGATTGCCTGCCACTTAACCGGGCGTTGATCGGTATTCAGCCTGGCAACCTTGGTTGGGGCGAGCATGCTGGCGCGGCGGTACAAGCCGCGTTCCCTGTGGCCGCTGACTATGCGACATCACTCATCAGGAAATGGTCACTGCGGAAACCGGCAGGGCCGGAACAAGGCACTACAGTGGCACGGCAATGACTGGCCTGGATAACATCGCAGTAAACATCGAGTCATTTACCGGTAACGTCCAGCCGTTGCTGCACGAAATCCGGCACGCACTGCAGCGAGTTGCAGAAGGTGAGGCCGGTACCGTGATCGATCTGCGCAGTCTCCCGCTGGCACCCGGAGAAGAAGAACAGATCGAATCCGAACTGGGGCAGGGCGAAATTTACGCAGAGCTATACGCCGAGGGGACCACCACGATTCGGGAATCGTCCTATCCAGGCGTCTGGTTTGTCACGCACAGCAATGCAGCACAGGAAATTGTTAGCAAATTCATTGAGGTCACCCTCTGTCCTGATCTCCTGAAATCGCAGCAGGACGATATTGAAATTGGCCTCGAACGGCTTGATGGGCACCTCTCAGACAGCGTTGAGACAGATGCAGATCAATATTCGGCAAACGAACGATAACGAACGAGTTTCACTATGAGCGAAAGAGTTGTAGTTGATCCTATTACCAGGATTGAGGGGCATCTCCGTGTTGAAGCGCAGATGGATGGCGACGTAATCGCTGAGGCCTGGTCCTCGGGTACCATGGTGCGTGGCATCGAGATCATACTTCGTGACAGGGATCCGCGTGATGCATGGGCGTTCGCACAACGAATATGCGGCGTCTGTACGCTGGTGCATGGTATTGCCTCGGTAAGAGCCGTTGAAAATGCTCTGCACTACGAAATACCGAAGAACGCGCAGTTGATTCGCAACCTGATGATCGCAGCACAGTATGTGCATGATCATGTGATGCATTTTTATCATCTGCATGCACTGGATTGGGTCGACGTCGTGTCCGCACTGCAAGCAGATCCGAAGGCAACATCGGAATTAGCACAAAGTATTAGTAAATATCCCAGGAGCTCGCCTGGCTACTTTTCGGATATGAAGAAAAAGCTCAAGGATTTCGTGGAGGCAGGTCAGCTGGGAATTTTTGCCAAAGGTTACTGGGGGCATCCGGCTTACAAGCTGCCACCTGAGGCAAACCTTATGGCGGTTTCTCACTATCTTGATGCGTTGCAGTGGCAACGTGAAGTTTCAAAACTACACGCCATCTTTGGTGGCAAGAATCCGCACCCGAATTTTCTGGTTGGTGGTGTTCCCTGCGCTATCGATCTTGATTCCGATTCTGCAATCAATGCCGAGCGACTATCAAAGGTGCAGGACATCATTACGCAGATGCAGACATTCGTCGATCAGGTCTATGTACCCGATACGCTGGCGATTGCTGGCTTCTACAAGGATTGGGGTGCACAAGGTGAAGGTGTCGGAAACTTCCTGACCTTTGGCGATTTTCCGGAGACCGGCATTGATGATCCGTCCACCTTCCTGTTTCCGCGTGGCGCAATCCTCGGCCGTGACCTGTCAACAATTCATGAGGTCGACCTCGATGCAGAGGACGAGATAAAGGAGTATGTGGCGCATTCCTGGTATGACTATGAGGGCGGTAAAAACAAGGGCCTGCATCCTTACAAGGGTGAGACGGAACTGAATTACGACGGGCCGACGCCACCCTACGAACATCTGGACGTGGAGCAAAACTACTCGTGGCTGAAGTCACCACGCTGGAAGGGTCATGCTATGGAGGTTGGTCCGCTCGCTCGTGTGCTGATGTTGTATGCATCAGGTCATGAGCAAACAAAAGAGCTGGTCCAGTCAACACTGACCACACTGGATGTGCCAGTCGATGCGCTGTTCTCAACTTTGGGACGCACGGCCGCACGTACGCTGGAAAGCAAAATCGTCGCCGACACCATGCAAACCTGGTATGACAACCTGGTGGCAAATATCAAGGCTGGTGAGACACAAACGTTTAATGACAAATTATGGGAGCCGTCTTCCTGGCCTCGCCAGGCGCAGGGCGTTGGTTTTATGGAGGCTCCGCGCGGGTGTCTCGCTCACTGGATCGTGATTGAAGATGAGAAGATTGCGAACTACCAGGCAGTGGTTCCCAGCACCTGGAACGCCGGCCCGCGAGATCCGCAGGGACAATCGGGTCCTTATGAGGCAGCGTTAGTCGGTCATCACCTGCATGATCCGGAACAGCCTATCGAAATTCTTCGAACGATACACAGCTTCGATCCCTGTATCGCCTGCGCGGTACACGTGACGGACCCAGATGGTCAGGAGCTGGTCAACGTGAAGATCCGGTGAGAAAAGGAAACGTAATGCGACAAATAATAGTTATTCTGCTTTCGATCGGACTGGCCGACATTGCATTTGGTCATACCTTGGACAGTGAGCACAGTCTGGTTGAATCACTCTGGCATCAGCTTGTGGGTATTCATCACTTGCCCTACACTATTGGCCTGATAGTTACGAGCATAGTGATGTTGGCAGTTATTCGACGCCGAATATTGAGGCATCGAACAAGATAGCGTGCTGTTTGCTATATGTACTAACCCGGCAAGATGCCACTCCTACGATATGCGGATCGATGTGGCTACACCTGTCCCATCGTTTCAAAGCTCTTTATAAACGGGCCTGCCATCCGCGGCTCTTTTAACATGGCGCCATAGTCACCCTGTACGAATTGCAGTCGCCGCATCGTATAGGCCAGGCCGATCTGCGTCATGTTGGGAGGGTTCTTCATCCACTGATCCCATAGATCAGCTCCTGCCCTGATGTCCCAGTTCATGTCCTGGTTGTCATAGGCGCCGCCAAATGTGGCCTTGCCGTTTTCCACCAGTAACACGCCCCGCGGCTGGTCTTCGTTCAGCAAGCCATAGCCAATCGCTGTGGAAAAGTCGATTTGTCCCAAAGGCTCCGTTAGCTTGGGTTCTTCATTCCAGGCATTTTTGTAGGCACCCATCCACTCGGGTGAAAATAGTTCACTCACTCGTGTAACTCCTGTTTAATCTGGCAAGTTCTCGCCGACCAGTGCTGCGATGCTGTCAACCTGGATCGTGTCGCCGGTGTTCAGTTTTCCCGCCTCGAAATTGAGACGGCAACTGCCACAGGAAACCAGGAGTGCCTCTGCACCCGTCTTGTTGACTTCCTTCATCTTGGTCTGAAACCCAAGTTTCCTTACCGGTGCGGCGGATTGCACCAGGAAGTTACCGGCGCCGCCACCGCAGCAAAAATTCAGCTCCCGATTTGACTCGGTTTCGTTCAACTTCAATCCAAGCTCTTTGATAATCGCACGCGGTTCATCAAATACGCCGCCGTGGCGGCCGACCTTGCAGGGATCATGCAAGGTCACTACTTTGTCGCCCGGAATTTTCTTGAGCTTAAGTTTGCCTTCCATAACTTGCCTGCCAAAGAATTCGGAAACCGTCATCACCTCAAACGGCAGAGGCTTTCCGGAGATTTCCGCGGCGGCCCAGCGCATGGCAGGGTAAGTGTGTCCGCATTCCGGCGTCAAAACGGTTTTGACGCCCATTTCAGTGGCGGCGTCTACGATTCTCATGGTGATGTGTTTCTGCGTTTTGTCGGATCCAGCCAGCAGGCCGAAGTTGGCCGCTTCAAACGCGTGACTGCACAAGGTCCAGTTGACCTTCAAATGATCCAGTGTTCTGATGGTTCCCAGCAAGGCGTCGGTAAACAAATGAATATCGAGGCCGCTGGTCAGCATCATTACGTCGGAACCAGGCTTGTCGACAAAAATCTCGACCCCATGCTTCTCTTTAAGGTCGTTAAGTCGGAAATTCAGCAGCTCTTCGTTTGCACCGAAAATCGTGCCCTCACCATCCTGTTCGCGGCACATGTAATCCAGTTCGGACGGCATCAGGCCAGCTTCGACCATCGCCTCGCGGCTGGTATGCACCATTTCGGCAATGTCGATGCCCATCGGACATATCATCGAACAGCGACCACACATCGTGCACTCGTCGAACACCTTCGGTTGAAATTCACGCAAATCGCCAATGGTAATGTCCGGCGTAAATATGCGGTGCAACCAGCGAAACGGACTCAATTCGCGCTGATAGACCCTTTTCATCAGGTCGAGTTTCGCGATCGGCGTGTACTTCGGGTCCTCGCTGGCAATGTAGAATTGACAGGCCTCGGCGCACAACCCACAACGAACACAGGCCTCAAGATTAATGGCCGTATCGCGGTTGGCCTTGTTCAGGAATACCTGTTTCGCTTTGCGGACGCGTTCCTCGTCCTCCATATCAACCGGCTCGACCAGGCCCTTGAGACTTTGCGACATGCCATAGAACATCGCGAATGAGTCTTGCATTTCTTTGTCCATACTCATGCCTTGACTCCTTTATAACCGAGCTTCTCACCGAGTCGTTTCCGCGACGGCAGGAACAGCACGACGTGCATCAACTTGCTGAACGGAACCCAGACCAGAAACAGGGAAATACTAAGCAAGTGCAAGGCCAGCATCGTTTCATACTTCAGGACCAAATGTGCCGATGCGAGCATGCCGGTAACTAAAGGCAGCGCAGTGACGATGATGGTCGCGAAGTCACCGGCACCGGACAGTAACTTCAGTACCGGATGATTAATTCTGCGTAAAAACGCGAGCGCCAGCAAGACCAGGGTTATACCGGCCACGGGCATTACTATACTGTTTGCAACCCCGGGCCACGACAAGCCCAGCAGTCCTTCGAAGAAAACGATATGTGGTTGAAAAAACAGCACCACAAAAATAAAACCCATATGCCACGCCAGGCTCATGATGTGCACAGTACCTATGCGTCGGTGAAATACCGCGTTCGGCATGAAGCGGGAAACTATGGTCTTGTACCCCTCTAACCTGGCATTGCCCCGGGCGGGCGACAGTGGTTTCTTGCGGCCGAAAAGTAAGATTCCGGTCAAACGAAAGGTGGCGCCAGCCAGGAAAATTATCAAAGCCCATTGCATCGCCGGGCCTCTGGCGAAATCGAGTAACGTCATGATGATTCTTCCTCGGCTAACCGTGCACGAATTTTTTTCTGTTTTGATCGTGCCATTAGCGTGGCGCCAACTCCGGCTGCCACCCCAGCGGCGGCGGCAATACCGAGTTGCGTGCGATCGGTAAACGTAGTTTGCGAGATTGGTTGGTAAAAGCCGCCCTTATCCCAGAAACGTGGTTCCGAGCAACCGATACAGCCGTGTCCGGCCTGAATCGGAAAGCTCACTCCGCCATTCCATTTGGTCACGGCACAGGCGTTGTAGGTAACAGGGCCTTTGCAGCCCAGTTTGTAGAGACACCAGCCTTTACGGGCGCCTTCATCGTCAAATGATTCAGCAAACAAACCACGTTCATAAAATGGTCTGCGGTAACACCGATCATGAATATTCTGACCGTAGAACGCCATTGGTCGTCCGAGATGGTCGAGTTCCGGAATGTCGCCGAACGCAAGAATCTGCACCAGGACACCCGTTATGACATCACCAATTGGTGGACAACCCGGCACATTGATGATGGATCTGTCCGGCAGCGCGTCGGCAACGGACACTGCACCAGTGGGGTTAGGGTCCGCCATCGGGAGACCACCAAAAGCTGCGCAGGTGCCGACTGAAATAATAGCCGCGGCACCGCGCGCAACATCCTTTAGCATGCTCAGGTTATCGATACCGGCGATAGTCGAATATCCAGGATTGCCGGTTGGGATAGAACCATCAACAATCAGGATGTATTCGCCGTAGCTCTCTTCCATTGCGGCTTCCCTGGCTGCTTCCGCCGCAGTGCCGGAAGCGGCCTGCAAAGTATGGTGATAGTCGAGAGAAACGGTGTCGAAAATCAGGCTTTCGATGCTTGGAGAAGCTGATCTTGTCAGCGATTCGGTACAGCCGGTGCACTCCTGGAATGATAGCCAGATTACTGAGGGCCTTTTGAGTTTCTCCAGGTTGGCTGCCGCCGCTGATACCATGCCAGGTGGCATAGCCATCATCGAGGCCGTGCAGGCACAATATTTCAGAAGCGCACGTCTTGATATACCGTGCAGTTTCAATCGCTCACCCAACGACATTCTATCGCTCATGTGCAAACTCCTGACTTGGAAAAACTCGGGATTTTTCCTAGGAAAGCATGAGGATACTAGTGTGTAGATTGAATTTCGGTATGTAGTTGTACTTATTATTATGGGGCGGTTGACCGATCTTCGCGTCGATCCGGAATACGGTTGAGACTAATCTTGAGCAGCGGCGGGGTCATCAGCGTCGTGACAATTACCATCAGTATCAGGGCGGAAAACAGGGCATCACTGAAAACGCCAAGGCTCTTGCCGATAGATGCAAATATCAAACCCACCTCACCACGAGGCACCATTCCCATACCAATCGCCAGGCGGCTGCTACCACGCGAGGCCCCCAGCCCGGATAGTAACTTGCCAATTACGGCTGCAACGATCAACCCAAAACCCATAACAATTACATGCGGATCAAGGAATGTTTCTAACTTGACCTGGATGCCCATTAGTACGAAGAAGATAGGAACAAGAATAACTTCAAGTGGTGAAATCAAATCCCGGATAGAAAATTTATGCTCACGTACATCTCCCCACTTTAGAAAATAGCCATCGTGGAGGATTACGCCAGCTGCAAACGCACCAACGATCGTCGCCAATCCCACCAGGTTCGCAAACCATGCAAGAACCATCACAAACAGGAATGAAACGAACATCTTGGCCTCGACTATGTCGAGGTGATCCAGCAATCTTATGGATCTACGCAGGAAGCGCGGGCCGAGCGTAAATGCCGTCACCAGGAACAAGGCAGCTAACGCGATGGTCTGCAGAGTGCCGACTGGTTCAAAGCCTCCCGAAATGATTATGCCAGACACGATTGCAAGCATAACCAGGCCAAGCACATCATCAATGACCGCAGCCCCTAAAATGACCCGGCATTCATGGCAGTTGACTCTCCCTAACTCCTCAAGTACCCGCGCAGTAATACCGATACTGGTTGCACCCAATGTTGCCGCAACAAACAAATCGACACTGATCGACAACTCGGGCATTAGTACCCGTGCCATCATGAAGCCAAAAACGAATGGCAATACCACGCCCAGAATGGCCACTCTGAAAGATTCGGTCCCAACTTCCTGCATCTCTCTGACGCTGGTGCCAAGACCAACCAGGAACAGCAGAAAAATAACGCCATAACGTGAAAACACGTCGACCGCATGTGCAATCTGGGTTAACTCGGCACCACCCGGGCCCTGCAATATGTCGAGAATGATCACCGCATTTTCTTCTCCGAGCGTGCTAATCGCTGCCTGCTCGATGCTTGCTCCCGACAATGCCAGGTCGACCATTTCAAATATCGCCGGACCTTCACGCAACACCAGCAGAAAATCGACGCTGAAAAGATAGCCAATGGTGCCGAGGATAACGCCCATCAGCAATTCGCCAAGCACGGAAGGCTGGCCCAGTTTGCGCGCGCCGAAACGGCCCAGCACAGCAAAAAACAATATACCGGTGACGCCCAGAATAACGGGTGCTATCGGGTCAGCGTGTTTGCCGCCACCAGCCGCGAATACAGTTGCTGCGGCGATGAGCAAAAGTACAGTAAGGATAATCTTGGCTGCTGGATACATTGTTCTTATGACTCTATATTATTCTCCACGAGCTTGCATGGGCGGTGATGTTAATGGATGAAAAAGTGAGCAAGGTACTAATACCGGTTCCGTCTTACGGATTTGATCCTACTGAGGTGGCGATACCCTGGAAATTACTTACAGAAAGGGACGTCAGCGTTGTATTTGCGACGCCCACAGGGCGTAAAGCGTCGCCCGATAGCCTGATGGTCAGTGGCGAGAAACTGGGTATATGGAAGTCTGTATTGAGAGCGAGACAAGATGCCGTTGCTGCTTGTGCAGAGATGGAGAAAGACGAGTCATTTTGTAACCCTTTGAAGTACGTTGATACCGAGGAGGGTGCTTTTGCTGCGATATTCCTGCCGGGCGGGCATGATAAGGGCGTCAGGGAATACCTGGAATCAAATGTATTGCAACAACTCGTAGTTGACTTTTTTGTCGCACAAAAACCTGTGGCAGCGATCTGTCACGGAGTGGTGCTGGCTGCACGAAGTATAAACCCCGATACAGGTAAATCTGTCATATTCGACTACAAGACAACTTCATTGCTAAAGACCCAGGAATTAGCGGCCTATAATATGACCAGGTTATGGTTGAAGGATTATTACCTGACCTATCCGCAAAACACGGTTGAAGACGAGGTAAGGTCGGCGTTGTCTGACGACAAGAACTTCCTGCGTGGTCCCACGCCGTTATTTCGCGACGCTATGGATCATCTGGACAGAGGCTTTGTCGTGAAAGACAGAAATTACGT
>QNFK01000006.1 GCA_003645495.1 Gammaproteobacteria bacterium | reverse complement strand
AGTCCTCTTCCGGGCAAATCTTCCTACGTTTTCAGCGCAAGCGCTGAAGGCCGGCGAGGATTTATCTTTAGTGCTTTACTCATAGCACCGCAATGACCAGCCACGATCAAGACCGAAGGCACCACTAATCATGGCGCGGACTTTCCATTATCTGTCTCTTTCAGTCCTGAAATGCAGGGCCTGGCCGGCTCTTACTGATTCATGAGTCCAATCACTGCCGGGTGATCTTCAGGATATTTGTTTGCACGGAAAAACATATGCGGAGCGTCGTCGCGCGGGTATTCATACTCCCACACGATTTCACCGGCCGGTGTCACTTCACGCAACTGTGCTCCGGCACCCTGGTTGACCAGCGTATTGCCGTTCACCAGGCGCTGGGCGCCCGAGATAAAAAACGAGAAGAATCGCTCCGGCGGTTGCGGATTATATTCCCAAGCCAGCGATTGCGGAGCGTATGGCTGGTTTCCCGTAAGCTCATAAGATCCGTCGTCTTTCAGTGGCAATGCGAATTCGACCACTGTCGAATACGGTCGAAGTTTTCTATCGCCGTTGTTGAACACCATGATATGGCCCTCACCCTGGAGGCCCGCATCAATCCACTGCGGATCGTGCTGGTTGTAGAGCATGCGATCATCCGCAGTACCCCTGTCGTAATTCTCAGGGTTACCCCAACGATAAAGAAAATCTCCGCCCTTCCCGTAGCGCCCACCACTGTGCGCCATTGCTTCCATTGGCGTAGTGCTGTGGTCGATTATCCATATCTCGCTAAAATGATTGGACGACAATAGGATCTGGTCCAGTTCCGGGTTGTAGTCAATTGCATTGATGTGGGTCCAGTCTTTCCCAACCTTGCCGGTTGCTTCGTTGCGATCAACTATATTGATATCGAATAGTTCCGGATGATCCGCAACAACCCCGTAATTTGCTTTGCCGGGATCGAAGTCCTGAACAAGGTGATGCCGCATGCTCCATTCCCAAACAATCTGCAATGTAGTCGGGTTGACCTCGATCACAGCGTCATACCAAAACTCACCAGATTCGGAAACGTCCTCCGGGTTTCGCCCTTGCGAGACGACTTCGTCTGCGCTCACCTTTTCCCAGACAATGGCGAGAATATTGCCATTGTCGAGTTTGACGAAATCGTGATGATGAATGTACTCATCCGTACTCAGGTTCATGCGCCATACCAGGCTGCCATCTGCCGCATACTCTTCGATGCAGCCGCGGAACCCGCCGCCACCTTTTTCGAACACGTCAGTACGGGCGTAGCCTGATGAGATGCGACTGCCATCCGACAGTAGCTCCGTCAGACCCGTGTAGTTATCACCTTCAAAAGCGGCCACAGTTTCCTTCTTATTGTTGACGAGCCATGTTTCCTTAACTGAATTCGGTTCAATCAAGACGACACCAGGTGAAACCTGGTCCCAGTCGGTCTCCACCTGCTCGCGCCCGGCCCCGACAGCCATGGGCCCGGCCATCGGTGGTGGCATGTCCTTTGTCTCTACACCCCGTGCTTCAGCAAAGCCGGGAGGTGGTGGCGCCACATACTCTACGCCGCAGTCCGAGCTTACTTTTTTTGCGGAAACATAAACCGGCCGCTGCGGTTCTTTCTGCGGCTCGGGTGCCACGTCCTTTTCGTGAACCACTGCAACCCGTTCGCATGCACTAATGCCGACAAATGTTGAGATGAGTACTACTAGCAGCTTCAAGCGATGATCTTGTGCGTACATAGCTCCCCCCGGAGTTCTTATTGTTTTGCGAGTGCTGACCCAGTGATGGAATTTACCGGGTGGATTGTTATATTTCAATGAGATTGGCCCGATGCTCTTTCACATCAGCGTACATCCAACAGTACAGAGCTCCCTGATTGGCCACCATGGAGGCCGTCCTCTGCTGGGTACTAATAAAAAAGGCGCCCGTTCGGGGAGCTTTTTAAAGAACAATTGGCAACAGTTAACCGTGTCCATTCGCGAGCCCGGAATGCTGCGATTACGGAACCAGCACGCTTTGAGCGCCGGCTCCGCGACAAATGTCACTTGTATCGATTGGTCAACACCGTGCCTTCACTTCCTGCAAGACACCGCCGTGTTCGCAGAAAAGCCGACTTCGTCTTTCAGGCCAGAAATGTCAGGGCAAGCGGATGAAACATCTTGATCAGTTATTATTTCTAATATCAACTAGTTACTGCGATTAGTTAAATTAAACATTACATCGAGAGCGGCATAAATCAATGAAACAAACGTGTATTATTGCGGTCCACAAAATATCGCAAGTAGCGGGCTATGCCCGACGACCGGCCATTTAACTAGCAGCCAATCATAAAAGCACGACCATTCCTATTCCCGTGTCGTGCCGGAGAGAGACCTATGAAGAAACTAATAAGCGGTGCTGTTGCACTGTTAGTACTGTCCGCGTGCGGGCAACAGGAAGCGGAACCGATTGCAGAACAAGCTCCCCCGCCAGAGGTTCTGGGTTCAGGCCTGGACCTCGCGGCGATGGATAAAAGCGTTAAACCCGGTGACGATTTTTTTGCCTTCATGAACGGCACCTGGATCAAAGAAACAGAAATACCGGCAGACAGGTCTAACTACGGTGGGTTCGGCATACTCCGTGACGAGTCCCAGGCAGACGTCAAGGTAATCGTCGAAGAATCGGCGACAGGTGATTTCGCAAAGGGTACCGATGAACAAAAAGTGGGCGATCTCTACAAATCGTACATGGATATGGAGACCCGTAACAAACTCGGCGTTACGCCACTGGCCGGCGTATTCGAACAGATCCACGCTATCGCAAATTACGATGACCTGGCCGTATTCATGGCCGCTGGTAATAAAGGTGGCATGAGCATGCCCATCGATATTGGTCAACTTGCGGACTGGAACGACTCAGACAAATACTCAATGATCGTCACGCAGGGCGGGCTCGGCTTGCCTGATCGCGAGTACTACACTAATGAAGATGAGAAATCTGAGGAGCTCCGTGCAGCCTACGTTGAGCACATTGAGAAGATGTTCGACCTGGTCGGCTTAGCTGATGGAGCCAACGCCGCACAGACCGTAATGGCATTCGAAACGCGTCTGGCCAAACAAAACATGACCAAAGAAGATACACGCAACCGGGCACAGAACTTCCAGACGTTTGCCAAGGAGAATTGGGGTGATGTAATGCCGCAGTTCAATTGGGATGCCTGGCTGACCGAGATAGGCGTGGCGGAACTCGATAGTCTCGTTTTATATATGGTCGACTACCTGAGTGCACTCGATGGCATTATCCAGGACACGGACCTCGACACGTGGAAAACATATTTGACATGGAACGTGATCAACTCTGACGCGGGAATCCTTAACGAAGAACTCGACCGGCAGAATTTCGAGTTCTATGGCAAAACACTGTCCGGTACCGAGGAACAGCGACCCATGTGGCGCCGCGGCGTTAACGCGGTTAACGGCTCACTCGGCGAGGTGGTCGGCAAAGTCTACGTGGGCAAGCACTTCCCACCAGAGGCCAAGGAACGCATGGAGAAGTTGGTCGGCAACCTGGTTCTCGCGTACGAAAAGAGCATTAAAGAACTCGACTGGATGAGTGAAGAAACCAAGGTTGAAGCACTCCGGAAGTTGTCGAAATTCTCGCCGAAGATCGGTTACCCGGACGAGTGGCGCGACTACTCCGCACTCGATGTCGAAGCCGATGATTTGTACGGCAATCTCAGGCGTGCGGCGCTGGCAGAACACGAGCGCCAGATTGATCGTCACAACGGACCCGTTGACCGTGGCGAATGGGGCATGACGCCGCAAACTGTCAACGCTTACTATCACCCGGCGCTGAATCAAATCGTCTTTCCCGCGGCCATCCTGCAGCCGCCATTTTTCGATCTCGCTGCCGACGATGCCGTGAACTACGGAGCTATTGGTGCCGTAATCGGTCACGAAGTCGGCCATGGATTTGACGACCAGGGCAGTACGTTCGATGGTGATGGCGCATTGCGCAACTGGTGGACCGATGAAGACAGGGCTGAGTTCGAGAAACGCACCGGTGCGCTGGTCGCGCAATACAGTGCCTTCGCTCCGTTCGATGATCTGCATGTTAACGGTGAATTTACACTGGGTGAAAATATCGGTGATTTAGGCGGCATTACCATTGGCCTGCTAGCCTATGAGATGTCACTGAACGGCGAACAAGCGCCTGTCATAGATGGCTTTACGGGCGTCCAACGCGTATTCCTTGGCTTCTCCCAGGTGTGGCGCAGCAAGTCGCGCGAAGAGGCGTTGCGCAGGCAGATCGCAACCGATCCGCACTCGCCAGCCATTTATCGCGCCAACGGTTCGGTTCGCAATGTGCCGCAGTGGTATGAAGCATTTAATGTAGAGGAAGGTGATGCTTTGTACCTGCCACCGGAAGAACGCGTGAAAATCTGGTAGCTGGAAAGTGAACAGTCAAAATAAAAGGGCGCCGGATCGGCGCCCTTTTTCATTACAGATATAAACAATGATGTCGCTAACTACTTGTAATAAATCAGACTTGATCGTACAGACGCTGTAAGAACGAGTCGTACTTTGATAGTCAGCCGTCGCCCACATGCGGCATCGAAACTACTGAAAAAAACAGACGTCATTGCGAGGAGCGAAGCGACGCGGCAACCTCTTGGCACTGTTACGGACCTTCGGTCTGCATTTCTGCAACCTGATAGAGGTTGCCGCGTCGCTTCGCTCCTCGCAATGACGTTGGTGCTATCCGGACGCCTAGTTCAGGCGTTGCCTTACAACGTCTGTACGATCAAGTCTGATTTATTACATCTACTCGTCCGCAGGGTATTTCGCAAACCAGGCAAGGATATGATCTACCTTCGTAATCAACTGGCTCGGCCGATTGGCAATAAAGTGAAACGCTTCCGGCACCTCAACCAGTGCTGTGTCGATACCGCGAATCTTCAATGCATGGTAGAGCTGTTTTGACTCTGACAAAGGCGTACGCAAATCTGACGTACCGACCATTACGAGTGTTGGCGTATCGATGTTTCCGACCAACGAAATGGGTGAGAACTTCATGTAGGTCTCGATACTCTCCCACGGTTGCCCCGGATAACGATAGTTTGCGTACATAAAATAGTTGTCGGCGACCAGTGTTTTGCTAATCCAGTTCATTACCGGCTTAACAACGGCGGCAGCGCGAAATCGATTGTTCTTGCCGATGATCCAGGCCGTCATGATGCCGCCGGCACTACCACCAGTGACATACAATCGGTCTTCAGTCGTCATTCCCGATTCGATCAGGACATCTACACCGTCAATGACATCCTGGTAATCATCGCCCGGGTAGTTCTCGAATAGAAGATTGCCGAACTCCTCGCCATAGCTCGTACTGCCCCGTGGATTCGGGTAAAATACGACATAGCCTGCGGCTGCAAACAACTGCAATTCGGGAGAGAACCATGGACCGTAATTTGCAGTCGGTCCACCATGATTCTCAACCAACAGCGGATAGGTTTTCGATTCATCATAGCCAGGCGGCGTTATAACCCATCCCTGGATATCCCTGCCATCGACCGTCGATGTGTACCAGATTTCTTCAACCTGGCCGAGGTCGCGATAATCCAGCAAGTCCGAATTCAGCGATGTGATTACATCCGGGTCACCACGGCCATCAAGCACAGCAAGATCCGCCGGGTTGTAAGGTGTGCCGTGGGTGAATGCGATCTTGTTGTTTGACGATACTGAAAACGAACCGCCACTGTATGGCCTGGCAACCGACTCACCGCCGACACTCGAGGCAACAACGCGCGACTTGCCGGATAAAGTTGTATAGCCGATCCTGGTGTCACCGTGATCGTTGTACTGAAAATACACTCCGTCGCTGCCGCGATCCCACGCTATGCCGCTCACGCTTCGATCCAGATCCGCAGTCAGCACTCTTTTGTCGGTGCCATCTACGTTCATCACGTGCAGCTGCGTGACCTGGTAGGTTTGTATCTTGTCTTCGAAGCTCCAATAGGCAATTTTTTCGCCATCCGGGGAAAGTCTCGGTTCTTCGTCCGGGCCATTCCTGTCGGTAAGCGCGACCGTTTCTCCAGACTCAAGCGACACGCTATAGATTTCTGAATTGACGAAATTAAGTTCCCAGTCATCGTTTCTGTTGGCGGAAAAGATCAGCGACTTGCCATCGCCTGACCATTGCGGCGTGCCACGATGTTGATAATCGCCTGAGGTAATCTGACGGGCCGTCCCGCCCAATTCCGATATCACGAAATAGTGCTTGTAACCCGGCTCGATGAATCCAGCGCCGTCTCGTTCATGCATAACCCGGGTCGTTACCCTGGGTGCGTCTGCCCATTCAGCATCCTTTGGCTTGGCGGGAGCGGTAACCAGCACCGGCGGTTCTTCCGGAACCAGCATGGAGAAAGCAATCTGCCTGCCATCTGGCGACCAACTCAGTCCCGATGGTGATCGATCAAGCTGCGTCAGGCGCGTGCTTTTCCCATTTGCGGCCCAGTACAGAAATATTTCCGAGCCATTATCCGTGCTGCTCGTAAATGCGATCCGGCTTCCGTCCGGCGACCACGCGGCGCTCGATTCATCAATGTCGTCGCCAGTCAGTGGAATGTTATTCGAGCCATCAGCGTCGATAAGCCACAACCGGGCCGATTTGCCGTCCGCCATGATGTCCATGCTATTGCGAACGTAAACAATACGTTTACCGTCTGGCGAAATCTGCGGGTTCGAAACCCACTCAAGTTCGAATACATCCATTCTATCGAATGGTCGCTGGTCTGCAGCCGACGAAACGCCGGATAACAGCAAAAAAACTACAAGGGTAACTAAATAAGTTGGCTTCATAGCAAGACTCGATTTCCGGATGCCGCCATCTTAACATTTAACAGATGGCGGTCCGGTGCAGTAATCCGCTTGCTTATTCTGGTTTCTTCGCCAGCGTTTTTTTACCGGTGAACATCGCAGAGATAATCGATCCGCCTTCGCGCATTTCCGCCGAAATTACTGCAATGATATGAAACAAGATCAACGCCAACAGGAAATAATAGTTGGTAGCGTGTGTGCTGATGAACGGTTTTCTGAATGCGCGCATCTCATCGTATGACTGCTCATTGACCGTCTCCGGCGCATAAGGTCGGACTGCTTGTGGGTCCATATCCGGACCAGCAACCCATTCGGCGAAGTGATTGCCGAATGGCGGCATGTAAACATCTGTTCCAGCCAGGACCAGGCCGGTAGCACCTTGCACCAGCAGAAAAAAGAAAATAACAGTCACGGCAATGCGTCCCAGAGGGCTATGACCTGCATGGGGCTCTGAATTGCCACTCCTGATATCGCGTAATTGGCTCGATAAAGCCGCGATGAACCCACGCCCGACCGGCAGCACTGCTTTCCAGCGAGAATAAGGTCCGCCAATAAATCCCCAAACGAGGCGCCAGAGGAGGTTTATCGTGAATACGTAACCCACAACAACATGCGTCGATTTAAGCAATATTTTGCCGTCATTCGACGCACCGAGATCACCTGCATTCAGGATAACCGTACCGAGAAAAAGCAGAACAATGACACAAAGAAAATTTATCCAGTGAAACCAGCGAGTCGTTCGATCCCAGACAGGATATTCGCTCAACGAAGTTGATTGTCTACTCATCATCCTTCCTCCTTTCTTCCCAGCAGACTAAGCCGATCCTGTGGCGTGAATAATACGTAGAAACCACTCAATTAAGTTAGTAGCAGCAACAATTTGCGGTTTATTCGCGGGTGGAAATTATCAAGTTAACGGCATACCGTCGCTTATCCTTCGCCTTAATTGAAAATTCTCAATAATTCTGCTGTCCCTTTTGGTGCATCGCCCTCCTCGTTCGTCAATACATACAGTGCGCCGTCTGGTCCTTCTCGCAGCTCGCGAATTCGCTGCGTCCTGTCGACGAGCAGACGTTCTTCTGCTAACACGCGCTCACCATCCAACTCCAACCTGCTAATGTGCTGTCCGGACAATGAAGTGATGAAAAGACTGTCACGCCATTCCGGGAACATATTGCCCGAATAAAAACTCAGGCCCGAGGGCGCAATTGACGGCCGCCAGAAATACAACGGCTGCTGCATACCGTCTTTGGACGCCTGTCCATCGCCAATCGGTGATCCGGTATAAGCGGTGCCATAGGAGATAACCTTCCAGCCATAATTTGCGCCTGCCTGAATAATGTTGATCTCATCGCCACCACGGGGACCATGTTCCGAAATCCAGATGTCGCCGGTTTTCGGGTGAGTGGCAAAACCGGAAATGTCCCTGTGTCCGTAACTGTAAATTTCGGCTCGCACATTCGGCGTGTCGGTCCAGGGATTGTCAGTCGGTATCGACCCATCGGTATTGATTCGCAGTATCTTGCCACTGGTACTGCTCAAATCCTGGGCGTCAGCATCAGGGTCGACTGAGGTGCCCGACACGAGCAACTTTCCGTCCGGTGCGAAGTGCAGTTCCTGCCAGGCATCGCCGTCAATCAGAACTTCAACATCGGCAAGATGGAGTTGATCCCTGACGAGACGGCCGCGAGCGACTCGCGGGATATTAGGTGAGTCCGCATCGCCGGACTTCGCCGTGTAGGAAAAATAGACAAAGTGATTACGTTCGAAGTCGGGGTCCAGCGCAATATCGAAAAGGCCTGCCCACCCTTCGTGGGAAAGCTCCGGCAAACCCGTCAGCGGCGGCGATATTACCCCGCCGCCGGCCACGATTCGCATGGCACCCGTGTACTCACTGATGAGAATTTCGCCATCCGGCAGGAATGCCATCGCCCATGGAGATGAAAGCCCCGTAACGACCGTTTCAACTATATATGTAGAAGGTTTCGCCGCAGGCGCGCGGGTTTGTCCGCTGAAAGCGGGTAACGATGGTATCCGATCGACTTTAAGTGTCGGCAGCTCGTCTTCCTGAGCATGCGCCGGTACTGCAAATGGAACTGCCAATACAATGTATAAGATCAGATATCTCATACTGATCTCCTGCCATGCTGACATCTGCCTCTCCCCACTGATATCCACCGCTCTATTATACGGCGGAACTATCAGGCGCAACATCCCCTACAGCACAATGTACTGTGCATGCGGCTTTCGTGTAATGAGGTTGGTAAGATAACCAGCTTACTCTGCGTAGATCACGACATCGGGGGATGTATCAATGAAGACATTCATGGCTGCGCTTTTGACAATAGTTTGGACTTTGTCAGCATGCACGTCTGAACGTGCCACTCCACAGCAAGAGGAAAAACTGCGCTTTGCAGTAATGACCTTTGCCCACGAGACCTGCACGTTTTGCCCCGGTGGTGATAGTGATATCGAACGCTGGACCAAAATTCGTGAGCCATATGTTGACGATGAAGTTCTTTCTGCCGGTTCCTACGTGCGCGGTTTTGTTGCCGCTGCCAGAGAATACAAGGATGTAGAACTGATAGGCCTTGAATCTCCTGCCGGCGTGTTCGGCGGTTCATCCGCCAGCTGGAGCACCGAGGATGCATTCAACCACTTCCTGGACCGCATGCTTGAAGACCTGCGTGAGGCCATGCCGGTCGACGGTGTTTACCTCGCTTTGCACGGCGCAATGGCAGTGCGCAATATTCCGCGCCCCGAAGCGGAAATCGCGAAACGATTTCGTGAAGTTGTTGGTCCAGATGTGCCGATTGTCGGATCTTTCGATTTGCACGGCAACGAAGACAAGGAATTCCTGCGCTGGGCCGATATGGCCTTCGTTACCAAACGTTATCCACATTACGATTCTGCCATTCAGGGCGCTCGTTCGGCACGATCACTCGTGCGCATGGCCCGTGGCATGTATAAGTCGACCACCGCAACTCGCAAGCCGGGGGTAATCACCCCGACAGTACTGCAGTGGACCGGGAAATCGCCGGCAATGAATATCATGGAGCGTGCGCGCCGCTGGGAAGCACGCGAGCAGGATGTTTTCGTCAGTGTCTTTTACGGCTTCCCGTGGGCAGATGTGCCGGACGTCGGCGCGACAGTGCATGTAATGACCAATGACGACCAGGAACTTGCTGACAAAATCGCCGACGACATGTCCGATTATATCTGGCGGGTACGAGAAGACCTGTTCGGCGAGGAATTTGCGCAACCGGATACCGCGGCCAGCAAAGCAGCGGAAGCATTTTCTGCCGGCAAGACACCGATTGTGCTTGCGGACTACAGCGATCGGAGCGGAGATGCGACCCACGTGCTGCGCGAGGTCGTTGACCAGTCCTTGAGCGGTGTCCTGATTGCTACCGTTCGCGATGAACGAGTCCTGGAAACGTTGCTACAGGGTAATGCGCAGGTTGGCGACCGGTTCAGTATGGACGTTGGCGGCTTCGCAGGGCCTGCAAGTGGTTCGCCGGTGCAAATCGATGGCACCCTGACCTACCTTGGAAAAGGATTCAGCTTTGACACGGTCGCAGTTGTTGATTTTGGCGATCGCAACTCGCTCATCATCACGCCAGCCCTGAAACAGGTAATCTGGACGGAAGAGCTCGCGTTCGGGCCACTTCGCCTGGACAACTTTGACACTTTCGTCGTCAAATCACGGGTGCATTTCAGGCGTGGTTTCGATGAGACTGGATTTGCTCAAACGATTATTATCGTGGACGCACCAGGACCATTCATTGGCACAATTCATCTCGACGCACTGCCGTATGAAAATGTCACGCTCACTGACTATTATCCTTACGGCACACCACCGCAGCGCCAGTAGCAACGGAAATTGGAACCAATCATGAAGAGACTCTTCTCACTGAAACACTCACTTGAGTTGCTCGCCGCGCTCATAACCATTGGCGCTCTGCTTGGCGTGCTGCAGACCTTTATTATCGGTAAACACTTCATCATTCCGACAATGATTCTCGTCCTGGCTGTATTTTTTGGGAATCTTGCACGTTTTGGAATGCAGGGCCAGCGCTGGGCCAGGCACACCTTATTCTGGATTTTTGCTATTGCCGCCTGCCACGCTTTTTTTGCACTTTTTTGGGCAGATACCCCACGGAAAATACTGGGCGATGCGTTTATCTATGTTTACGGAGCGGACTTCTTGCTTCTCAGTTTTCTTAGCTGGCAGTATGCCCGCAAGAACGAATTGTTCAGCTAGCCTGTATCAGGACAACAGCCGGCCCCTGTGAAATTCAAAACCATCATATTCGATCTTGATGGCACCATCAGCGATCCACTGGTCGGTATCTACAGCAGTATTAATTTTGCACTCGAAGCGTACTCCTACGATGCTGTTGACGTGGAAGAAGTGAGGCCAATGATTGGCCCGCCACTCACCCAGATCTTCGAGCACCTGATTGGCAAGGTTTCACAATCACGCATGTTAGAGCTGGTTGAAAAATATCGCGAGCGCTATGCAGCAGTTGGCTATATGGAAAACGTTATATACGAGCAGATCCCGAAGACAATCGCTGCTCTTTCTGCACATGGTTATGAACTCGGTGTCTGCACATCGAAACGCGCGGATTACGCGACGAAAATTGTTGAGATGTTCCAGCTGCTCGAACATTTTTCTTTCGTTGATGGTGGTGACGTTGGAGTGCATAAGGTCGATCAACTCCGTCGACTCGTGGCCAACGGGTTGCAACCTGATTCTGCCATCATGATCGGCGATCGCGAGGTGGACATCAGCGCTGCAAAAAGTAATGGCATCGCATCCGTTGGGGTAATGTGGGGCTTCGGCAGCCTTATGGAGTTGCAACAGGCACAGCCGGATCACCTGCTGGAAACGCCGAAGGACCTGTTGACGTTGTTCGGCTGATTAGTTGTATTGTTGCTGGAACCGGAATCGCGCGATGTTGGGAGACAATTAATGAAATACCTGGTCACATTCGCTCTTGCAATGTTCCTGCACGGCCAGTTTGTGCTCGCAGACGATACAACCTACGTCGTTGCCGGCCTGGAAAAACCTGCCGAAATAATTGTCGACGAATGGGGCGTACCGCACATCTACGCCAACACGCATTACGACGCGTTTTTCGTACAGGGCTTTAATGCGGCACGGGATCGCCTCTGGCAGATCGATATCTGGCGTCGCCGCGGTCTTGGACAATTGTCGGAGATACTCGGCGAGGAATACATTCTGCAGGATCGGGCAACCCGGCTTTTTCTGTATCGCGGCGATATGTATCGCGAATGGCTTGCCTATGGCTCGGATGCCAAACGCGTTGCCCAGGCATTTACTGCGGGTATTAACGCGTATATCGACCTGCTTGACGAGCACCCGGATCTGCTTCCGCCGGAATTTGCGCTTCTGGATTACAAGCCTGCCCGCTGGAACGCTGCAGATGTCGTGCGCATTCGCGGCCACGGCTTGTGGGGCAATGTGGACAGTGAAGTAAGGCGAGCACGAATTGTTTGTGCCGCAGATCTCGACACCGCGACATACTGGCAGCAGCTTGAACCGGAGTGGACGACGGAAGTACCGGACGGACTGGATCCCTGCACGATTCCGGCGAATGTACTGGACACCTACCATCTGGCAAAAGCGCCGGTCACGTTTGGCAGTGCGTCACTGGCGCTGAATGCAGCAATTACAGATTCCAGGGACCGCAGCATTGGCAGCAACAACTGGGTCGTTGCCCCGTCGCGGACGAAAACCGGTCGACCGATTCTCGCGGATGACCCGCATCGGACACACGCAGTACCGTCCCTGCGTTATATCGCACACCTCGTCGCACCCGGCCTGAATGTAATTGGTGCAGGCGAACCGGCATTACCTGGAATATCCATTGGCCACAATGACCGGATAGCATTTGGACTAACGATATTTCCGATTGATCAGGAAGATTTATACGTTTACGAAAAAGAAGCTGGCAAATATCGCTATCGCGACGGCCTCGAAGCATTTACGACGATTACCGAGACGGTTTCCGTAAAGGGACAGCCAGATGTCGAAGTCGAATTGAAATTTGCGCGGCATGGACCTGTCGTCCACGAGACCAACAGTCACGCTTTTGTAGTCCGGGCGGCATGGTTTGAGCCCGGTATGGCGCCCTACTTCGGTAGTGTCGAATACATGCGCGCGTCGAACTGGCGCGAGTTTGTTGCTGCCCTTAACCGGTGGGGCGCACCGTCTGAAAACCAGGTCTATGCCGATATCGACGGTAATATCGGCTACAAACCGGCAGGGTTGTTTCCGCGACGCCGGAACTGGGATGGTCTGCTGCCGGTGCCGGGTGATGGCAGCTACGAGTGGGCCGGATTTCATGACATGGACGTGTTGCCGGTTGAATACAATCCTGAGCGTGGCTATACAGGCACTGCAAACTCAATGAACCTGCCTGACGACTATCCAATTAACGAATATCGCGCTGGCTTCGAATGGAATGCCGGCTGGCGCTATGACCGATTGTGGCAAGTGCTGGAAAAACAGGAGGCACACACGCTTGATGATTCAGATGCATTGCAGCGCGATTACGTCTCGTTGCTGGCGCTCGAAGCTATACGCAGAATCCCAGCCGAAGTAACAGCACCTGCTGCTGTCTTGTTACGCAATTGGGATGGCGACCTTGCAGTTGATTCCGCCGCGGGAGCACTTTATGCCATCTGGTACTACCGCCATCTGCGCCCGTTACTTGCACAAGTACTGCTGCCCGACGATCCGGTACTGGTTGCACCGTTGGGGTCTCCTGGCGTATTGCGCCTGATGAACGAAGATCGTGCGCGAGAGGCGATAGCCGCATCGTTAACATCAGCATATGCTGAAATCGTGCATGCGCTGGGCGATGATCCGGAAAACTGGCGCTGGGGAGACCTGCACAAAATTCACTTCGAGCACCCGTTATTGCAACTGGCCGATACCGATCTGGCTGCACAAATGACCTATCCTGCCTATCCCAGGGGCGGCAGTGGCAATACAACCAACAACACTGGTTTCAGCCCGAATGATCTCCTCGTCCGTGCCGGAGCTTCGTACCGACAGGTCATTGATGTCGGCAACTGGGATGCTGCCAGAATGACCAATGCGCCCGGACAATCGGGCGATCCACGCTCCCCGTTCTACGACAATTTACTCAGGGGTTGGGCGGAGGAAGAGTCATTTCCGTTGCTCTATGACCGCGAGAAAATACTGCAGCATCGTGCATTCAGCATTCAGTTAAGAAGCAAAGCACCGCCAGATTAACCCGGATGCGCAGCGCACGGAGCACCAGCACGTTAGCCGTGCTGGTGCTATCTTATTGAATTACCAGCTGATTTCCCTCCATCAGGTGTTCCTCACCACATCCTCAGAAAACCCTGCCTGAAACATTCTCTTTTGCTCATTTAGCCCGCGGCACTGCCCGTTAAGTTCGAATCTCAGAGAAGCGGTGCAAGCCGCCAACAGATGCAGAACCGGGGAGTGATCATGAAAACTTCATGGCAGGCAAAAGAAAATAACCATTACCGCGAAGTACTCAATCGCGCAATTGCAGCAACAGTTGTTCTGATTTTGATAAGCGGATGTGCCAGTCGCAAGCAAATCGAATTTGCCGAGGCGTTCGATCAGGAAGCCATCAGCGCTCAGATCAGCGTCACCGGTCCGCTCGATATTAGCGGCAACAGTCGCCGCAGCGCCTCTCGCCGAACTGCCGCGTTTGCGCAGGCTGGTGTATTGCTGACCCGATCATTTCGCGTCGACCCAATCAACCGGCCGATCTCAAACATACTGTCATTGTCATCCTATGCATTGAAGTCCACTGGTGGGCTTCTGCGGAGAGTCGCGTTAGGTGCCGCACAATTTCCGTCTCTCGAAGCGACACCTATACCGCAAGTAAGCTACGAGGGCGGGATGGATCTTGATCAATGGGAAAAAGACCTGGATAAAATCAGTGGCGCGAAAAGCTCGAAAGGAAAGATCAGTTTCCTGGTAGATGGTGAAGAGTATTTCACTCGCCTGCTCGACGCGGTCGACTCCGCCAACGAGTCGATCGATATTCGCACCTACATATTCGACAACGATGACTATGCCGTGTCGGTTGCTGACAAATTGAAGGATAAATCAAAGAATGTAGATGTTCGTGTCCTTGTAGATGGATTAGGCAACCTGCTGGCCATGCAGGCGGACTCCGCCTCGATGCCGAACGATTTCGAAGTGCCACTATCAATGGAGCGCTATATTGAACGGGATTCAAAAATCCGTATGCGGACAAAATCGAATCCATGGCTAACCGGCGATCACACGAAGACCACGATCATTGACAAAAAACTCGCTTTCGTCGGCGGTATGAACATTGGTCGGGAGTACCGTTACGAGTGGCACGACATCATGATGGAGGCTACCGGGCCGATTGTAGATAAATTGCAGTACGACACCGACAAAGCATGGGCCAAGGCCGGCTTTCTCGGCGACGTGGCCAATTTCTTTGCCTTTCTCAAAGGCAAAAAGACAAATGCGGATGATGAAGGCTACCCGGTTCGTGCGCTGTATACGCGCAATTTCGATTCACAAATCTATCGTGCCCAAATCGAGGCAATCCGCCGCGCGAAGCGTTACATACTGATCGAAAATGCTTACTTCTCAGACGATTCGATTCTTTACGAACTGGCTAAAGCGCGCCGTCGTGGCGTCGACGTACGGGTTATTTTGCCCGAAGCCGGCAACCATGGCGCATTGAATGCCAGCAACCAGGTGGCTATCAACAAGATGTTGAAAAACGGCATTCGCGTGTACCTGTTCCCCGGCATGAGTCATGTCAAAGCAGCCGTGATCGATGGCTGGGCGTGTGTCGGCAGCGCGAATTTCGATAAGCTGAGCCTGAAGATAAACAAAGAGCTGAATCTCAGCACATCCCACGAAGCCGCCGTTAACGAATTGCTGGACCGTGTTTTTATTCCGGACCTGGCCAGGTCTAAAGAAATCAATCAGGAGGTAGACATTACGCTGCAAGCCCGCCTGCTCGAGATTCTGGTTGATGAAGCACTGTAGATATATTCCAGCCTCCGTCATTGGAACGGGCGTGCGACATGCATTCATAGTCCACTTGCTCAGAAATACCATATCCGGCGACATTTCACGTGCGAAATGCTTTCGTCCGGGCTACAGTAGCAGCGGCGATTAGACATAAGATCGGGGGATCACAAATGGACGTTTTCCTGAGCGGCATCGCAATTGTTTTGCTGCTCGCATTACTCTTCGTTATGCGCAGAAGAGGCGCGACCAGCAATCGTCGACCTGAAATGCCGCAACGCGAAAATGAAACGTCAGGCACCCAATTTCACGCGGTCTCACTCTACTACACCGACAGCGCATGTGACGCCGCGAAAAGCATGGAAGGACGCCGCTTCCTTTCCGGCACAGCACCACGGATTCCCTTGCCCGATTGCGACGTTCTCGAATGCAAGTGCCGTTTCGTTCACCACAAAGACCGGCGCAAAGGCGACGACCGGCGCAATCCGTATGTACAGGGGTTTGGCGGTGGCAATACGGGAAAATTCCGGCAGGAACAACGCAAGTATGGCGATCGTCGCGACGACTAGCCTACTCATGCAATGTTCGGGCGAGGTGCCTGGATAGTTCGCAATATCGTGGGAGCGAGCACTCCAGATCATTATGCTTCCCCCAAAGAAAAAGGACCGCAAGCGTCCGCCTGCGGCCCTTTTATGCGAACTTTTTCTCTAGTATCCGGTGTCAGCAAGTACCGACTGGTAAGTAGCTAATTGCTGCTCGGCAATTGCACGCTCTTCGACCAGGCCGACAATCTCTGCTTCAAGCTGCCCGATTCGTTCAGACAACTCTTTCAGATCAGCCAGCAACAGCACCCTGTCCTGCATCGTTGTCTCTTTCGCGATCAATGCCGCTTCAGCTGTGCGGATATCATCTTTCGTCTGTTCCAGCTCACTTTCCATTGCCTTAATTTGCTTAGTCGCTGAATTCACGCTGGCACGAAGGTTATAAAGCTGATGGCCGGAGTTGAATGCCTCCACAAAGTCAAATTCCATATCTGACGGACAAACGCCATTGTAGCGTCCACCGCTGGCGCCCAGGTTAAACCCTCTTGAGGGCTGGCAGAATTGGCGCAAACCGTCTTTCCGGCCGGCCTGATAGGACTCGAAATCAGGAGCAACGCCGTGTTTGGCGCATGCTTTCCGATGTCTGCCTATATTATCGGCAGAATAACCTCTGGCGCCGTCTTCGTAGCCGATGGTATGCCAATCGCTAATGGCACATTCGTCAGCACTCATGCTCGCGCAGCCACTTGCTCCAAGTGCCGCAATAATCAGTAGAATTCCTGCCCATCTGGTCTTCATCATTAGCTCCGTCGCCATTCGCCTGTCAGCGATAAAATAACTAGTGCTCAGACGGTAACAAGGAGACCCGGCGGGCGGCTGTGATCCGTTTCACGTAACGCTGCCGAAAGGCTGCAAGCCACTCGCATCGGGGCATTTGGAAGGTATTCAATGTGACTTGCGTCACAGTGCTTGAGTGGCCACTGCAGCTAAATTGTATTTACCCGGGAATCGCAAGCGTGGGTCTCTTACGAATGAATCTGATTGCAATGAGTGGAGCAGTGACGATCGCTCTGGCGAGCACAATTGTGTTCCTGCTCGTCGTCAAATCCTGGCAGGCATTTGCACACTCCATGGCCAGCAGCAGGTTTCCCAAAAGCATCATGCGTGAGGCCGCACAGCGATTCCGTGATGATCTGGAGCGCCTCGGTCGTGAGCAGGCTGTCTACCTGACCTCTGCGCTGGTATTCACGGTGATCTTCAGTGTCTCCTATTTGTTGCCGCCAAAAGGCATATTCGATCAACTGCCACAATGGCAATTGATCGTTACCCTGGTCCTGTGTGTGATTGCAGCCAGCTACACAGCATTTCGTCTGTTCCAGATACTTATCGCGCGGCGGCGCCTTTCGTTCGTCCTGGATGCCAATATGGCGACCGGGCATGCACTGCAGAAACTGACTGCAAACCAGAACCGCGTCTTTCATGACGTACCTTGTCAGGTCGGAACTATCGATAATGTTGTTGTCGGGTTGCATGGAATCTATGCGATCAGCGTAATTGCGAGGAAACCCGGTAAAGACAATCGCGCTCGCCTGCAGGGAGATGTGCTGACATTCGCGCCAGGAAAACTTTCGATGTCTGTGTCCAGAAGTGGTGAGAAATCTGCTCAACTCGCCCGCGAATTCCGCAAGTTAGTCGGTCATGAAGTCCGGGTTCGGTCGGTAATTACTGTTCCTGGCTGGGAGATTGATTCCCAGGTGAGTGACGATTACCTGATCGTGAACGAGCGCAACCTGGCGATGCTCAGCGGCTGGAAAGAGCAAAAGGACTATTTGATGAACGAGGATGTCGAAGCGATACAGAAACTACTCACTGGGCGTTGCACACGCTTTGGCAAAAAATAATCAGGCATTTGCCTGAACGACACCGTTTCCTGATTTTTGCGGCACCGTTTTCTCAGGCGCCACTTTCCCCGACGCTGCTTTCTTCGCCGCCTTCTTCTTCACACGTTTCTTCTTTTTCGCCGGTAGCGCTTTGCCAATCGTGGCTGCCTTGAGTTCGCCATAAGCGCTTTGCAGGCATTCGATATAGAACGCCGGGTCCGGCATCATATTTCTGTCGGCAATCGCGCTGATCGTAATCGTGTTGTTGTAACTGAACACCGGTTGAAATAACCCAACGCCGTGGTAAACCGGACCCAGGCCGTAACTCGCCACCATTTTCGAACCCATTGAATATAACGGCACGTTTACGCCGGGTATATTGGTGATGACCGTATTGACCAGCGGTGGAATGCGATTAACCAGCCCTGATGCACCGTAGGTACGTGCCAGCAGACCGGACACCGTTGAGGGCAGGAATTCTGCCGCACTTGCAGCCAGTTCCGGACCCATTGTGTAAGCCAGCTTCTTCGCCTGCGCACTTTCCCGGCTGACAGCCAGAAGACGATCCAGCGGATCTGCAACATCACTACAGACCGGAAGGCTCATAGCCGATACCAGGTTGCCTGCGGATGCCCGTTTTTCATCGGGGCGAACAGATATTGGCACCATCGCAACCAGGGACTCATCCGGAAGTTCATGTCGCGCTTCAAGATACTTGCGCAGTGCGCCGCCGCAGACACTGACTATGACATCATTCACCGTGGTGCCGGGCTGTGAATTCTTGATCGCCTTGACCTCATTCAGGTCGAATGACCGGCCGTCGAAAACCCGATGTGCAGACACTTTTCCATTAAATCGCGTACGCGGCACACGCAATGGTACTTTGAGCTGGCGACTTGAAATTCCGGCAACGACTTTCGCCAGTGCCGGCGCAGAACGATACAGGAGCTTGCCGAATTTCAGTGGCGCGGCTGCACTGTTTATCACTGTTTTGCTGAGCAGTTCAATTCCCGTCGGAATGCGCTCCGGCTCCCACTTGTAATCCGGCTCATCCACTTCTGCATCGGGACTCAGGTCATGAATTGCTGCTGCAATTTCGGCGCCGGATACTCCGTCAATTGCCGCATGGTGAATCTTGGTCAGCAGCGCAAAACTGCCT
>QNFK01000005.1 GCA_003645495.1 Gammaproteobacteria bacterium | reverse complement strand
TTCCGGCAACGCCGAGAAGACCGGTACTTTCAATCTCGAGGACTTCATCAAACCGCACACACTCGAAGAGCGCATTTATCGTATGCGCTGCGTTGAAGCCTGGTCGATGGTTATACCGTGGGTCGGCATTCCACTGGCTGATGTCATTAAGCAGTTACGACCACTGTCGAGTGCAAAGTACGTCGTTTTCGAAACGCTGCTGGACAAAGAGAACATGCCGGGACAACGTGGCCGATCCTTGCGCTGGCCTTATGTCGAAGGTCTGACAATTGCTGAGGCGACTAATCCGTTGCCGATACTTGCTGTCGGTGTATACGGCGAGGAATTGCCAAACCAGAACGGCGCGCCGATTCGGCTGGTCGTACCATGGAAATACGGCTTCAAGGGCATCAAGGGTATCGTCAGAATTCATTTCAGCGAAACTCGGCCGCGGACGAGTTGGGCACTGGCAGCCGCAAACGAATACGGTTTCTACGCCAACGTAAATCCGGAGGTCAGCCACCCCCGCTGGAGCCAGGCCAGGGAACGCCGCATAGGCTCGAGCGGCGGGAGCGGCCTGACAAGCCGGCTCCACGCGGCCAAGCCACCAACGCTCAAGGGCAACGGCTACAGCGAGCAGGTCGCACATTTGTATGCCGGGCTGGACCTTAGAAAAAACTTCTAGCGCGGACTTTTCATGGATGCTACTCGCCAAATACGCTTCATCTGGAAGCCGCTGGTTTTTCTCACCTGCCTGATTCCCGCTGCGCTCATCGTCGGTGACATTTTCGCAATAACAGGAACGCTCGGCGCCAACCCGGTAGAAGAATTGCAGGACCGGTTCGGTAACTGGGGACTGAGATTCATCCTTTTGGCTTTGTCTGTAACACCCCTGCGCCAGATAAGCGGCTGGAACTGGCTCAGCCGTTTCCGTCGCATGCTCGGCCTGTTTGCGTTTTTCTACGTGCTAATGCATTTCCTGACCTGGCTGGTTCTCGACCAAGGTCTCCTGCTCTCAGCCATTGCTGAAGATATTTTCGAACGTCCGTTCATCACAATCGGTTTTTGCGCCTTCCTGATTTTGCTTGCACTGGCGGCAACCTCGACTGCCCGGATTCGCCGTAGCATGGGCAGACGTTGGCAAAAACTCCACAATGCTGTTTATGTCGCGGCGATTCTAGGGGTGTGGCACTACTGGTGGCAGGTCAAACTGGACGCCACTGACCCAGCCATCTACGCCGTCATTCTTGCGTTTTTGCTCGGCTACCGCATCTGGCGTTCCCGGCAAAAAAAGACACGCCTTGCCTCCAATCCGGCGACCTGATCTGCGTATTTCGCGGTGCTTGCCGATCTGCTACCGTAGTGCCTGAAGGACCCGCAGTGGTCTGTTATTGCCGGGAACCGGATAATGAAACACGCTCTGATTGCCCTTTTGATATTGGTCGTGGCAGCGCCCGCAACAGCGGGTTTGTATGACACTCAACGACTCAATACGTTATACAAAATGGAGATAAACGGCATCCGCGCATACGACGATGGTGACTACAAAACTGCGTTCAAATACCTGAGCGACACCGCAAGTAAGGGACTCAAGGAATCTCAATATTTGCTGTCTATCATGTTTATGCAGGGTCAGGGCACCAATAAATCAATTCTATTCGGACTGGCCTGGTTGGGCGTCGCATGTGAATCCGGCAACGAGGAATGGCAGAAAACCTTTGACACGATGTATCAGGCACTCAATACAGCACAACGTTCGATGGTCGACGAAAAGATAAAAGCATATGCCGAAAAGTACGGGTCCGACACACAAGGCGTGACCTGCGCAAAACGCACCGCAGTCGGCAGCCGCAATTTCGAATTGCGCTGCGCGAAAAGCCAGGGCACCTATCCGGACTATGATATCGAGCTGGCGCTAACCCGGTAGCAGGAGTTGAAATGGCCATAGCAGCCTGGAAGCGCATAGAAAAAACACCTGGATATCAGCGCAAGAAGCGCTTTTTCAAACGCCTTGTCGGTAAAGAGTTACGCCTGAAAAATGACATTGATGTCGCTTCCATAAAAGACGGTGGCTGGTGGTTCACGCCAGAGGGATTGAACGAGAGCAGTATCGTCTATTCGCTCGGCGTCGGCGCTGAGATTGATTTCGACCTGTCCATAATCGATAAATACGGTGTAACGGTGCATGGATTTGACCCGACACCAAACTCGATCGATATGCTGGCGGGCACAGACCTTCCAGAGCGCTTTCATTTTCACCCGTGGGCGGTAACTGCCCAGGATGGCAGTTTAAAGTTTTACCCTCGCCTTAAAAAAGATGGTAGCAAATCTGATGTCATGTACACGATGATTGCAGAGAAAGAAACGATTGACGATGTAATCGAAGTACCGGCTTATAGTTTATCGAGCATTGCCGAGAAGCTTGGCCACCAGCACATCGATCTGCTCAAAATGGACATTGAAGGTGCTGAATACGAAGTGCTGGATGGACTGTTGGCCTCACCGATCAAACCTACGCAGTTACTGGTTGAGTTTCACCACCGCTTTGCAGACATCGGCATGGAGAAAACTGCGGGTGTCATCAGGCGACTTCGCGATGACGGCTACAAAATATTTGCCATTTCCGAGATCGGCCGGGAAGTGTCGTTCCTGCGTGTATGATCAGCGGCATGCGTCTTCAATTCACGAATTTGCATCTGCCCGCAGTCATTATTATTAGCATGCTGGTTACCGCCTGCACCAGCACGTCCGGGCGCACCCGATCATCAACCGCCGGACCATCTTGCAAGGCGGGCCAGGTCATGGTTTGTGATGGCGGGACCGGCTCCAGTGTCAGCGACATGTCGCGTCGCGATCCGGCTTTTTGCAGTTGTCGGCCAGCAAGCCAGATTGATAAATAATTCAGCCAGCGACCGAGACAGGAATATGAAATTACAGCCAGGGATACTACGAGACGCCTTCGCGATCGCGATCGTTGCCGCCCTAATCACAGCTTGTGCGAATATGAACCAAAGCGCCGAGCCAGCCAGGAAGGTTACAGATTGCCCGCCGGGAAAATACCTGATCTGCGAAACCAGGCAACCGCTATCCAAAGGTGGCGCAGAGGAAGAAATTCCGGAATACGAGTTTTGTCACTGCGAAGGGGGTCGATAATCCTGCGCGCATAACATAGCCCGCTGGGGGGAATCATTGGTTACCACTAAGGGTTTCATCAATGATCTCCAGTGCAGCGTCGCTATCCATCATAACCAGCATGCGCAGCAGCTCACGTTTTTCCCCGGCATCCTGGCTGGCGCGAAACAGCTCCAATACGCCATCGTCGTAATCTGCAACCATCATTCCATGCAATGCGGCATCCTTGACGTCTGCGGAATCCGAACCGCGGTAAATCTCCAGTAACGCCGCATTTACTTCGTCGCCACCGACGATGCCGAGACCCTGAATCGCCTGCATCTGCCGCTCCGGGTTACTGGCGTCGGTCGCAAGAGCCTGCAATGACTCAAAATCACCGGACATGGCGTACGCATGAATCAGGCTTTCTGAGACCCCTTCCCGATCGCGAAGTTTTCGCAATTCTTCACTGGCACCCATTACGCCCAAAATTCCGACAGCAGTTTCAAACTCCTCGTCATTGGTCGCATTTGCAGCAATCTCATATACCGAGTTGCTATCGTCGGCGATCAGATATGCGTGCAACACGCTTTCCTTAACGTCACTGTCCCCACCTGCATAAATAGCGGTAAGTCCGGCAAGCGCCTCTTCGTTACCACCAATACCAACCATGCGAATGGCTTCAAGCCTCAGATCGCCACTGCCATTCCTGGCAGTTTCAAGCAATACGTTTTGCGCTTCTGGCAGATCAATCTGGCTGAGCACAAACAGAGCACGAGTCTTCACCTCGTCACTGTGATCTCCCGCCAGAACCTTTGTAACCAGTGGCAGCGCACGATCGGGCGGAGAAGACATCAATGCCTCAAGCGCCGCAATTTTGAGCTGCTCAGATTCGTCGGCGCTGCTGGCATCGTCTGATTGCGCAAAACTTGTGGAAACCAACATCAATACCAACAGGGAAAAAATCAACTTTGTACAAACTTGCATGGTTACTGCCTCAATTAGATTGTCTGTGCTTCATAGGATGTGTCGCGGGCGAGTTTGGTTAGCACTACGTTAAGCTCAAACGCCAGTTGCGCACGCAATGCTGCGGCGTCCTCGGGTGATATATCCTCACTCGCGAGACGCATTAAAATTGGTTCAAACGCACGCAGAACCCGCGCCAGTTCCGGAGAGTTGTTCATGGTTGCAGTGCGTTCGAACAAACGGTTCTGCTCGATGATCTGCATTACCAGTAATGATCGATCAGCGCCGGCATCGAGGGATAGCCCGACGATTTCCGATTGGCTGTCCTGCAGATACACCTGTAAGCCACGAGTAAAGGATGCAGGGATGGACATACTCTCATCAGCCGACACTGAAACCCGAAGGTCATCGACAGGAGGATCAAATGACCCGTCAGCGGAAAAATACACACCGATGCCAACGCCAATTGCCAGTGCCGCTGTTATGGCAGCACCCCAGAAGAACGACATGAAGTGCACCGGGCCGCCGGATTTTTTCGGTTCAACACGTTCTGCACGCGCAGCGCGGTCGATGCTGTCATGCCAGCGTTGCACGACATGCGATGGGGCCTTCGTTGCATCCGGTTCGCGCCATTGCTCAAGTTGCCGGCAAAGTGCTGCGTAGCGCGCAGCAAGTTCCGCATCATCGCCAAGGGCGATCGCGACCGCTCGCCTTTCGCCGGCACTCAGGCCATCGTCGTAATAATAGAGTGTCAATGTTTCTTCGTTAATCATCACTCGCTCCGCAGGTCCGCCATGCTTACACGCAGTTTTTTTACCGCGCGAAACAAGGCCTGTTTGATCGTGCCAATGCTCGCGTCAATTTCCAGAGATATTTCTTTAAGGCGCCACTGCTCAAGATGTTTGAGCACGAAACACACCCGCTCAATCTCACTAAGATGCTGCAATGCCGCCGTCAGGCCCGCACCGAGTTCCTCATCTGCACGAGCAATGTCCGGTGTAGAAGTATCGTCCGGGATATCTGCCTCAAGCGGCTCCCAGGTACCTGGCCGCCTTTTGCGCAGGATCTGCAACGCTGAATTCACGGCAATCCGGTGAATCCAGGTATCCAGCCGCGCAGAGCGCTCGTACTGGTCGCGCTTGTTCCAGGCGTTGAGCAAAGCATCCTGGACAGCATCCTCGGCCAGATCGCGGTCCCGGGTAATCCTCAGGCACGCCGCATACCAGCGATCCGCCCGCGTGGCGATCACCTCATGGAATTCCGCCCGCGTGGGCGCGCCAATGCTTTTCAGAACCGCCACCATTGATACTTAGATGTGTCGATGCCGCAATTGGTTAGCCTTTATCAGGTAATCGACACAAAATTTTCGCAGCCGGACTCATACTGTCCGCTTAGGGATGAAGCAGCCGTTCAATCCAGGGCAAAGTAGCCCCTGTCAGGGACTGTTTTCGGCTATGAGTGGCATCCTGCTTAATGATTTACGACAGAGATATCTCTTGCAACACATGCAGTATGCAATAACCCCCACAGCGCCCACGCGGTGATTATCGGTAGCACAACCCAGTAAGGCGCCTCATCAATAGTCCAGCCTGATGCGTCTCGCGCATCAACTGTAGCCGCAAGGACGACTACAGGCCAATACACGGTGATGCCGAGTGCGGCACCGAAGATGACCCGGCCCCAAGGACGACCACGCCAATTACCGATCAAGCCGGTTGCGAGCAGAGGGATGTAAACAACAAGATCGGAGAACGCGAAGCCGTACCAGAATGCGGCCCCTACTTCTGTAATTTTCTGCGCGGATTCCTGTGTTCCCATGCGGACGCCAAGTTCATAATCGAACGCGGGAATCGCCTGCGCATAAACCAGATAGGTCAACAAAAGCCATCCAGGAATCTGTAAAAACCAGTGGTCCAATCCCCTATCCGCCATGTCGCCACCTGCTTTTCGTCAAAATCAAGAAATGGTCGCTTCAGCGTGACTCCGACTGTTGTGCTGCAAGCATGACACGAATCTCATCACCGGCCGCCTGAGTTTCCGCCTCGAGTTCCGCAATGCGTTTTGCGATCTGCTCATTCTTTAACAGTGGTTTCATCCAGGCTACATGCAGATAGTTGAAACTCCAGTCTAGCTGTGTTCCCAGTGGTTCATCGAGATCTTGTAGCGCGTATTCAACTGCCAATTCCTCGTCACCCTGCGCCATTGCGACGGTTGCCATGACGTAGTCACTATCGCGCCAGCCCGGAATTGCAAGATCCGCAAACGCTATTAACGAATTCAGGATTTCATTTGCGGTCTCAAATGAGCCCACATCCATCATTGCCTGAACTAACATGAACCGCATAAATGCTTCATCGCCGCCGGGCGGATTGTAATCCGTACTACTAATCCCTGGCTTTAGCGATTCAAAAAACTCTGCAACCGCGTTGGCTCTGCCGAGATCAATCATAGAGCTTACATAACCAATGACAGCGACATAGAATGTTCCCGCCCGATTCTCGATATCGTCGCGCAGCATTTCCTCGGCCAGGATTGCTGCCCGTTCGTAATTGTCGGCATGCAGGTGCCTTTCGAGTTCTGCTCTGCGCGTCCTGGGCTCCTGTGGTGCGAGCGCCTGCGCACGGCGCAGCATTTCGTCGCCTTCATCATCCAATCCCAGCTGGTAATACAAACTGGAAATTATGGAAGGTATTTCGTGATCCTGAGGATCTAACGCCATCGCCCGCTGATACCAGCTAATACCATCGGCAAAACGACTCTGTGCAAATGCGACGTTTCCTGACTCAAAATTAACCGCTGTCCACTCCGGTGCAATTTCTCGTCCTTTTGCAAATGCCTCCTCGGCATCCTCCGGGCGTTCCAATGCTCCAAGCAGCACGCGTCCGCGTTGTAAATGCAGGCGGGCAGACAGCGGATCGCAAGAGAGGCCTTTGTCTATCCATTCCAGCGATTCTTCACTTCGATTTGATATCTGGGCGACCAGTGACATCGTAAAATAAAGATCCGGATCGTTCGGCGCCAGCTCGATCGCGGATTTCAGATCAGCCTCTGCCTGCAACGACTGGTCTGAGACCGGGCCGTACATCTGTACGGCATTTTGCCAATCGATTGAGGCCAGCAAGCCCAGGGCGCGGCCATTTTCGGCGTTTACATCCAAAACCTGATCAATCAACGGCCTGACTTTTTGCTCCGCCTCCTCGGCGCTCAAAATCCCCGTTTCAGCCTGAAGCCGATAGGTGACTGCGAGTTCGACTTTGGCTTCAGAAAAATCCGGATCGAGGGCTAGTGCCTCCTTAAATAAACCTTCGGCCTGCGGCAGTGAGCCGTAACTGGCTATGTTCTTTTGCTCCAGACCCTGCAGGTATTTTTCATAGGATTGCGCATCATTTGTAGCAAGGCTCATACCGTGCTCTGTGTCCGCTGTGGTGCCACCCTGCAAAGTCAGCTGCAGTGCAGCGGCGACACTGGTCGCAATCTCATCCTGAACCGAAAAGATATCGTCGAAATCGCGGTCATAGGTCTTTGACCACAAGTGAAAGCCGTCTTCTGCCTCTATGAGTTGCGCCGTTATCCGCACTTTGTTGCCAGACCGTTGAACGCTGCCTTCAAGTACCGTTTCGACTCCGAGGCTTTGGGCGATCTCTCGAATGTCAATTTTCTTGTCTTTGAATGAAAAGACGGATGTCCTTGCCGCCACATTCAAATCCGGCACCTGGGCCAGCATGTGCAGCAACGTCTCGGTGAGCCCATCCGAAAAATACTCGTCTTCATCCCTGCCACTCAAATTATCAAACGGCAAGACAGCAATCGAATTGAAAATGCGAGTTTCAGCCAGTTGCTGTTGTGGCTCGACTTCTTGCTGCAGGACAAATTTATCGACCAGTAGGAGCCCGACCGCGAAAATAAGAATGACGATTATGGTTCGGTCGAGCACGTGCCCGGTTCGCACCGTGTCAGACTTTGAACGATCAATGTCCTTTTCTTTCTTGATCCCCTCTGGCGTCAGCTCAAATACCCAGGCGAGAATCAAAGCTATTGGCAAACCGACCAACAAGATGGCGAGGATCGGACGCCCGAGCGCTTCATCGAGGCCCAGAATCGGAAAAACAACATCGACGAATTGCAGGATCAGCCAGCCTACGACCAGGTACGCCGTACCGACGCGCAAAACGTTACGCCGCCTCAATTCTGCGATAAAACCACTCACCCTTTGATCACTCCACAAACGCTCATGCAACTATCTAATTTTATTGGAAAAACACAGGCCAGTCTATTCTGACCGCCGGTTGCGCGAGTAGTGCGATCAGGATGTCAAAACAGGGGATTAAGTGGATATGCAGGTTGAACACATCCTGATCTCGGTTATCCCGTAATGCGGGCAACGCAAGAGCTTGACTAAAATAGGAATACTGACACACAGACTGCCAGGGGCCAGTATGCAGAGAGCAAGCCGTTTGCTAACGCATTTCGCCATTTTGTGGGTTACCGCAACCTGCCTGGGCTCCTGTGCTGGCGAACCCGACCCTTTGACATACCCAACGCTGGTTGGCCGTTTTGCCGATGAGGGAAATCTTCAGCAACTGGTCGGGGATCAGGCGTACATCAGCGACTCCGAGTTTTTCGTTCGATTCACACGTGGTGAAGACGTCGTGTATGGCGGTGGTGACTGGTCTGATCGCATTCAACTGCTCAGTACGCAAGATACTGAATCCGCCGGACCTTACATTCTCCCGCTCGAATACCAGCAAGCCGAACGCTGGGACGCAATGCCTGACAACGTGGAGTCAGTAATTATTCTGCAAAGCGACGATTGGCAGGCATTTCGTGACTCGTTATTTGCTGCGACTCTTCCGCATAACGAGAAAGCTGGCAGCGTCCTCGATTTCGGCGTCGACGACTATTTCCTGTATTTCGATGATGAGGACAAATTCCAGGCAACTGTTATCCAGGAGAAACCCGGCGACTACAGGATTACCAATCGGGTCGCTATTGCTGAATTCATGCAACTTGGATGGCCACTTTTCGAGACATTCATGCAGGAGCGTGGCATCACCGCAAATCGCATCGCGTTTAATACTGGCGATACAGGTGATTACTCGCTGCCATTCGTCTACGTAAACCGCGATCTGCGCATCGTCGTCTTCGTTCGCCAGCCCGCGAAAAAAAGGCATGTTCAATCCGGCAGTTCGACCCTGCCCTACATACAAACAGCCGGGCATGTCGCGCAGAGCCACCTGGGTGGTATTGTATTTCGACCGGTATCTTCTGTTTACCGATTGTTCTTCGTCGCCTCTGACGCTGTCGCTGAAACGATCACACCTGATTGGCTAATCGGCCTTGAAGGTAGTCCGGTTCCGCCACTCGTGGACGGACCGGAAATGGACCTCAATACCTGGGAGGCATCGCTCGACCTGCTGACCGGGCGATCCACATCAAAAGGAACGATCGAATATCTGATCGACGGTGAAGACTTCTTTACGCGGTTTATTGACGCCACGACTGCGGCGGCGTCATCGATTTCCCTGCGCACCTACATATTTGATAACGACGACTACGCCGAAAAAATCGGCATGTTACTCAAACGACGCTCAAATGACGGTGTTGATGTCAAAGTGTTGCTCGATGGCCTGGGCACGATTATCTCTACTGTCGAGAAGCAGGCGACACTTCCTGAAGATTACGAGGAACCGGCATCAGTAAGATTATTTCTCGAACAGGACTCCAAAATTGAGGTAAGACAAGCCACCAACCCATGGATGACCGGGGATCACGTGAAGACGATGATTCTCGACAAGAAGGTTGCCTTTACCGGTGGCATGAACATCGCGCGTGAATATCGTTACGACTGGCATGACATGATGATGGAACTGCATGGACCGGTCGTTGACGTTTTGCAGGAGGAATTTGACAACGCATGGGCGCATGCCGGGTTTTTTGGCGACTTCGCCTACTTCCTGCAAAGAATCAAACGCAGACCCGGTAATGCTGAAGACACGGGTTATCCGGTCCGCGTACTGTTCACGCGTATCGACGATCATGAGATTTTCGATGCGCAGCGGTTGGCTATTCGCAATGCCCGGCATCACATATATGTTGAGAACGCCTACTTTACTGATGATGCGATGCTTTACGAACTCGCGAAAGCGCGCCATCGCGGTGTCGATGTGCGCGTCATTATGCCGCTGGTCACTGATCGCGGCCCAATCACGCGCAACAATGCGCTCGCTGCAAACGCAATGCTGGAGCATGGCATCCGCGTGTTTGTGTACCCCGGCATGTCACATGTGAAAGCCGCCGTCTTTGATGGCTGGGCGTGTCTGGGTACCGCGAACTGGGACAAATTGAGTTTTAGCATTAACAAGGAGCTGAACATCGCTACCTCACACCCGGATGCCGTCGAGCGACTGAACGAACAGTTATTCAGGAAAGACTTCGCACAGTCCGTTGAGATCACTGAGCCGTTTCCTGAAAGATGGTCTGATTATTTGATTGAAATACTGGGTGATTACATCTTCTGAAGATTTGCGGTTGGTGGGCCCATCGATATTTGTCGCACTCGCCCGCACGTCGGGCTCCTACAGTTGCTATTCAGACTTGTAGGAGCTCGCCGTACGATAGGAACGCTGGCTCAATCCCTTTGATGGGCGATCTATCGGCACGGGCGAGTGCGACATACTGTCATAGCCTGTTTTTTGCCAATTTGAGCATGGGTTATGGCGATTCTTTGAGACATGATACTGACCAGCTCTCATCAAACAGGACACAAGAAATGACAAACGGAACTCTACACCGCCTGTCTGCATTTACAGATGATCCGGCCAGTGGCAACCCGGCAGGTGTCTGGGTTGGGGACGAACTCCCCGATGCGGCAACGATGCAGAAAATCGCGGCCGAGGTGGGTGCATCCGAGACTGCCTTTGTCGCTCCATCTACAGGTACAGATCGGATAGTGCGTTACTACAGCCCGGAGGTAGAGGTTTCCTTTTGCGGTCACGCAACGATTGCTACCGGCGTCGTACTCGGCACCACCGATGGAGAGGGCACCTATCGACTGTCAACTTCGATCGGCGAAGTTCCTGTCACAGCCCGAATCAGGAATGGCAAAGCCGAAGCATCGCTTGTCTCTGTGGATACGCAATACAAATCGGTGTCCAGTGAACTACTGGACGAGGCACTGACTGCGCTCAGATGGTCCGGCGACGACCTGGATCGTTCGATCGCGCCCGCTGTGGCTTACGCGGGAGCCTGGCACCTGGTACTGGCGGTCAACTCGGCTGGCCGGCTTGCCGAACTCGATTACGACTTCGAGAAACTAAAAGCAATCATGCTGCGCGAAAATCTGACGACGCTACAACTTGTCTGGCGCGAGGAAGAATTCCTGTTCCACTCCCGCAATCCTTTTCCGATAGGCGGCATAGTCGAAGACCCGGCGACGGGTGCGGCCGCAGCGGCGCTAGGCGGCTATCTACGCGATGCCGGCATCATTTCCGCGCCGGCAACGTTAATTATACGACAGGGTGAAGCGATGGGCCGACCGAGCCGAATCACTGTGGACATTCCCGTCAGCGGTGGGATAAAAGTGACTGGATCAGCTGTCGAGACCTGAAAACCCGGTACGAACTGAAGTTTTTTAGTCGTAATACTCCGGTGATTTTTTCAGTTGATTGAACAGGGCAAGCTCGTGTTCGATCCACAGCGTAGCGCCCTCTTCTTCGAGAAATTTCTCTACGCGATCCATCGACGCTAACGTCGCATCGGCATCAACGTTGAATGATGGGACGCGCCTGTCCGTCCGACTAAGCGCGAAATGATACAAATCACCGGAAAGCACGATGGGCCCGGTATTGGCCAGATCAATGAACAAGACCTGGTGCCCTGGCGTGTGGCCTGGTGCTGAGATAATTCTGACCCGTCCGTCACCGAAAACGTCATGATCGCCCGTTATAAACAGCTGCTCTGCATCCTTCAGCTTGTTGTACAACGATGGATCGGCGCCGGGCAATGTCACCGGATCAGCAAAGGCCGCATCGTACTCGGCTTTCTGAATTATTAACTTAGCACCCTGTACTTCGTTCGCCACGCCGACGTGATCGAAATGCATATGTGAAAAGGCCATGAGATCGAAAGAACTCATATTCAAATTGATATCAGTCAATTGATCTGCAAAGGTTCGATCGAGCCGCAAGAGCATCCCTTCTCCCTGCCAACCCTCGGTATCGGCGGTTGTCGATGGCAAGCCGCCGTCCCACAACAAACGGCCTTTCTCGTGCTCAATCACGTAGCACGGCACGCTCAGGTCACGAACTTCCGTTTCATTATTGCCGACTGAGAAATCCTCGACGTTTTCCAGGCGCAGCATTCCACAATCAAAAACATAGAGTTTGAGGTCGGCGAGCGTATTCGGATCGGGCATCTCGCCGCTGCCACAACCGCCAACCAGCAGGACCAAACACGCTAAAACTCCGGCCTTTCGGATCATCACGTTCTCCAGCTCTGCCTGTTCAATGCATTACGCAGCCTGGTTAACAGCGCTGCTTATCGCGAAACAGTATAAACGATAGATGCCCGCCTGCCTTGCACCAAACACAGACGTATCTGTTAGTTTTTCGGCGTTGGTTACTGATCAAGGTCGGCAGTGATAATTCTTAATATCGCATCCATCGCTGTATCTTCGCCGGAGAAATATGCGGCAGCAGTTGGTTTGACCGGCACGACTGGTGTAATCCACGCGCGGTCGTCTCCGGGATTTGAATCCTGCCAGTACCGTGTCGAAATACTTCCACGAACACGACTGTACGGCAGTAAAAGGTTGGTTTCTTCACCGACAAAATTAGGGCTCGACGAGCTTGGCTCGCCGACGAAGATCGCGTCTGTCCATTGCTCAATCCTGTTAATGAAATTTTGCGCTGCGGAAAACGTATTACGGCCGGTGATGATATAAATTTTGTTGCCAGGTGATGCACTCTCGAATGCTACCAGGGTCCGGATTAACGGACGGACCAACGAGTTGTTACCACCATTGTTATGACGCACGTCGACAATCAGGCTGGTAGCGCTTTCTTTGTCGAGGCGTTCCGCAAGCTGCAAAGCGAATTCGGCAATGCTTTGATCTTCGCCGTCGCGTACCTGATTAAACTGAAAATAGATGGCATGTTGATCAGGAAACGATTCCATCCAGTATTCGATGCCGATGTTTCTCAGATACATGGGCACTTCTCCTTTCGCAGCCGGAGACGGGCGGAGTTTTCTCCTAATTTCGAAATTACCACTATCGATTTTTCGCACGCTGACCTGTCCGGCTGCGTCCTGTAGCGTGAGCGCGACGGACTCAGTCGAAGTGGTTACGCCAACCTGCTGCAGCATCAGCATTCGGCCCAGGTAAAACTGCGGCCCCATCCATTTCCATGTCATTGGATTATCCAGGCCGCGAAATTCCGACATACTTCGCAAGGTTTCTTCTGCTGACAGATCGCCGAACTGCAGGACCCGGCGTCCGGCAAGTTCCGCAGCTGGACCAATCCCGTCAACGATATAGACGCCCTCGTCAAACACGTAAAATTTGAGTGGTAATATTTCACGGTTGATATTGAGTGGAGTATCCGGGCTCGCGCCGTAAATCCCGGTATGCCCATCAGACAGGATAGCTAACAAACGCATCATGCCGGTCAGCACCTCCGCGTCACTCAACTCGGGTATGGCCTTTTGCAATGCTTGCGATTCCTGAACAAAGTGAGACGAAAAGGCCGGTCTGTCGAGACCTGCATGCATTCGTTGCGCTTCTTCCACCAGGTAGTCGATATCAAAACGAAGTCCGGCGGTTCGGTCCTTAATGTTTGGCGGCAGGATGGCCGCCAGTCGAACAAATTCAGGGTCCTGCAACAGGCTCACGAATGCCTCATCCGATTGAATAAGCGGGCGATCCTCGTATCCTTCTTTAAGGGCACGTGCCAGCCATCGCAGTGCCGCCTCTGGTTGCCCATCCAGAGCGAATAGTTGAGCCAGGCGGTGCGACAGGTATGACGCACTAAAATAGCCAAGTTCCTGGACTCGTTCGGCAGCGGCAATGGCCTCGTCCAGGTCGCCACTCCACTCGTATGCGCGCGAAAGACCAAACCAGGCCTCGGGGTCATCCGGGAATTGTTCCACCAGTTGCTTGAACAGCAATTGTGCATACTCGGCATCCCTTTCTTTATAGGCGCGCTCAGCCTCCTGCCGCAACTCGAGGATATCCGCTAACTCATGTTCTGCAGCAGCGTGTAGTGCCGTTACCGAAAATATCAGCATGCAGGAAAATGTCAGACAGGCTGTTCGTTTCATTGAATGATCCGTTTACCTAGAGGTTATTAGATGCTGGTCAATATGTATTAGTTTAGCTGCTAAGCTCACCAGTTCCCGGGGAGGATAAATATGCACGGCGGCGACTTACTCGTACAGGTTTTACAGGCACAGGGCGTGCGGCAACTGTTTACACTCTGTGGCGGGCATATATCGCCAATACTGGCGAGCGCAAAAGACTGTGGCATTCGCATCGTGGATGTCCGTAATGAAGCTACCGCTGTTTTCGCAGCCGATGCGAGCGCTCGTCTGAGTGGAATCCCCGGGGTTGCTGCGGTAACTGCAGGGCCTGGCCTCACCAATACGATCACCGCAGTCAAGAATGCGCAGCTTGCCCAGTCTCCCGTCGTAATCCTGGGTGGTGCAGCGCCGACAATCCTGAAGGGCAAAGGCGCACTACAGGACATTGACCAGATGAAGTTGATGCTGCCGCATGTGAAATTCGCCAAAGCAGTGCGGCGGGTGCGCGATCTTGGACCTGTGCTCGAACGGGCATTTTCGAGTGCGCAGCAAGGTGTACCGGGCCCGGTTTTTGTGGAGTGCCCGATCGACCTGTTATATGAAGAGTCCATTATTCGCGGCTGGTACGGCCAGGCGACGCCCTCAGGCAAATCATTCACGGCAAAGTTGCAAAGGGCCTATCTGAACTTTCACCTGCGGCGACAGTTTACCATTGGGAATGAGCGGCCGGCAGAAGCCCAGACTGTCAGCATGGAGCAACCCCCACGCGACCAGCTCAGAAAGGTCATCGACGCAATAAAAGATGCACAAAGCCCGTTGCTTGTGATCGGCAGCCAGGCAATGTTACAGGCTGATAAAGCAGAGGAGCTGGCAAACGCCGTCGGCAATCTGGGAATTCCAGTGTATTTATCTGGCATGGCGCGTGGCCTGCTTGGTCGGAGTCATGCGTTGCACCTGCGTCACAAACGTCGGCTCGCGCTGCGCGAGTCGGACTGTGTAGTTCTGGCCGGCGTGCCCTGTGATTTTCGACTTGATTATGGAGCACATATTCCGCGCCGCTCCACATTTATCTCCGTGAATCGCAGCCGTAGTGATATGACGATGAATCGCAAACCGACAATCGGTGTGCTCGCCGACGGCGGTGAATTCCTGCGCACCCTGGCAAATGACTGCCAGCTGGATTGTTCCGGTTGGCTCAAAAGCTTGCGCGAACGCGACGACGAGCGCGAGGAGGAGATCACTGCAGAGTCGAATACAGATACCGGGAATGTGAATCCATTGGCGCTGCTCAAAGCAATTGACGCTGCGATGAATGATGACAGCATCATCGTCGCCGATGGCGGAGACTTTGTCGCAACTGCTTCATACACCGTTCGCCCACGCGGCCCGCTCTCGTGGCTTGATCCGGGAGCGTTCGGCACGCTGGGCGTCGGCGCTGGTTTCGCAATGGGCGCGAAGCTGCATCGTCCCAACAGCGAAACCTGGGTTATCTATGGTGATGGCGCGTTCGGTTACAGCCTTATTGAATTCGAAACATTTGTGCGTTTGAAAATTCCCGTAATCGCAGTTATCGGTAATGATGCCTGCTGGTCACAGATTGCACGTGAGCAGGTGAAGATACTGCAGGATGATGTGGGGACCCGGTTGCAGCACAGTGACTATCATCTGGCTGCCGCAGCGCTGGGCGGTAAGGGCTTTTTGATTGAGAAGCCGGAGCAGATAGAGGATGTATTACTTAAGGCAAAGCAGGCTGCTGCCGCGGGCAACCCGGTCCTTATCAATGCCCTACTTGGCGCTTCTTCCTTCCGGGAGGGCTCAATATCAATGTAAAAACCGGAACTGCTAATCAATTTTGCGGCTCCAGGTAATTCCTACGTAGCGGCCTTGATCAAATATCACTAATGCTTAGCTTCCGTAGTCTTGCGGTTTTTTTGTATTGATGGTTCTGCATGCGCCGCAAAATATTGTCCAGCATTTTTATGGCGGCAAGGATGTGTGGCCCTTTGTTGAGCATCACACAATCGGCACGCTGCGACATTGCAGCATCTGTAATTTCAGCACGTGACGGACGGCCCTTTTTCGATTTGCCTTCAAGCACCTGGGTTGCCCAGATAACCGGCAAATGTGCTGCTTCGCACAACCATAACATCTCTTCCTGAATTTCCGCGAGTCGTTCCCAACCGCATTCCACAGCCAGATCGCCACGCGCAATCATGATGCCGGTCGGATAATGGCGCATAGCCGCCAGCAAAATCTTCGGCAGGTCATTGAATCCTTGTTCCGTTTCGATTTTGCATATGATGCCCAGGTCGAAATTCGGATATTTCAGTAATTCATCCTGTAACGCGATGATGTCCGCCGGCTGGCTTACAAAAGACAGCCCGACCACGTCGGCATGCCTGACGACAAACTCAAGATTCTGCTTGTCCGATTCCGTCAATCCATTGAGTTGCAGGTCACTGTTCGGAAAATTGATACTGCGGTTGCTACGGAGCCGACTGCCAGATGCCTTGGCCCGCGTAATCTGAATGGCAAGCTCCTTGTCGGACACGGCTCTGACAGTGCCCTCTATTTTGCCGTCATTAAGCGAAACAGAATCTGCAATACAGATATGCTGAAAGACCTCAGGTACGCTGCACGACACGTGCGCCGGCCTCAATACCGATCCATCTTTGCCAATGCGCGCCGGCTCTCCGGGTTCGTTATCTTTTTCTATTATTAGCGTGTCGCCGGACCGCAAAATGATCGGTTGTTCCACCGGCGGTAACTTGCCAATCCGAAACTTGATTTTTTCTCCCGTTTCTTTCCTGATCAGCCTGAATTTTGTTCCTGTCGCGACGTAAGCTCGTTTGTGTGACTCGACAATCAGTCCGTTCTCATCCTTTTTCAGGACATTGAATTTTCTCTTTCTGCCGCGCGTGTCTCTAAATCGCAACTCGTCCCCTGGCTCCGCATAATCGATACAACTTTGCGGGACCGGCAGGACCGCGACCTTTTTGCCTTGCGACAACATATCCTCGGCGATCAGGCGAATGCGTTTAGCGGATACCACCCGTCCCAGAACGTCTCGTTGCGGTCGAACACGCAGAACCCCCGGCCCGGCCATCAAGTCTCCGGTCCTGAGTTTCGGTCCGGCAAGGTCCATCAGAATTTTGCAGTCTCTTGCTGCGTCCTTGGCGGCACGCCTGACATTTTCAATCATGCCCAGCCAGTCGTTGCTGGAATCATGCGCGCAGTTTATTCGGGCCATATCCATGCCGGTAGCGATGAGATCGCACACCAACTGATAGTTTTTGGCGGCCTCAACAGGCAGGGTAACCATGATGTCGACACCGCGGCCATCGGAATTTGCACCGAGGAGATCTCGCGTATGTAATTCCGCCAGGTTCTTGTTATGTTCAAAAATTCTTCGCCCGGCATCCAGATCAACCGGGTCACCCCCGTAAGAGCTACGTAACGCTTTTTGTACGGTTCGTACCGACGCCAATACATGTTGTTCGGCTCTGCCGAGAGATGACAATCCCAGGTCCGTCAACTGTCCCTGAAGATCACGAAGATCGACCTGGCGAAGTGCCAGGTAATGAATCAGGTTCCTGGCACTATCGGCAAACTCCGGCCGCACACAAGCGAACTCCGATGCGAACCGGGACTCCAGTTGCTCGGCGCGAACGCATATCGACTCCAGCTGACCGCAAATCTCGTCGATGCGGTCAGTGCGTGACTTAGGCGAAACTTCCAGCATACAAAGCCGCTACAACAAGCAGGATGATAGCTACAGCCTGAAAACCAACCCGCGTAAACATCAGCTGCACGCTGTGCTGCTTATCGTACTCACCGCCTTTGACCATCGAGGCGAGTCCGGTGAACAGAACCGCTACAGTCGCAACCAGTGCAATAATCACCAATATCGTCAAAGAACCCATGTTGCACCTCCAGCGTATTGCAAACGGGCACACAAACCCATGAAGCATCATGAAGTATATTTTTAGGGCGGGATATCGGTGGATGAACTCATTGCGGTACGCAACAGTACTTATCGGTTCCTTATAACAAAAACTCTTCGTCGATAGGATGATAAATATCTGCGGCTTTAATGAGTGAGTTCGCCGTTAGATTCGGTACGCCGTAGACTTCGGCGCTGACACCATAGTCGTTTCTGATTTTTGCCAGCAGCAGGTCGAAGTCTCCATCTCCGGACAGCAAAACGACCGTATCAACTTCCGATGCTGCGTCTAACACATCAATTGCGATGCCAACGTCCCAGTCACCTTTGGCGGAGCCATCGCTGCGCTGTATGTAGGGTTTCAGCTTTACTGTGAAGCCAATATGCCTGAGCGCATCCTGGAACTTGAGCTGTTTGTCATCATCCCGATGAATGGCATATGCGGTTGCCGAGACAATTTCTCCCTCGGCGCTGATCTTTTGCCAGAGTTCGCGATAGTTGAACTGCCGCCCGTAAGCCTGCCGCGTCGTGTAGTAGATGTTTTGCACATCAACGAAAACGGCGATCCTGTTTTCTGCGGTCAATGTAGCAACTCATGCATCGCGTTATCGGCATGCGGCATTATTTTTTCAGGCTCAAGTTGCACACTAAGGAGTGCAGTTGCGGCGATTTGTGATTGTGTCCACTGCCCGTTCGTCGAACCGTCCGATTTGATATTTGGACCAATCGCCGCAAACCAGGTTTGATCAGACCCGACCACGCCATTGGGTGCATTCTCGACACCCAGTTTTTCTGTAGCGCCAGGACTGGCATGATGCTGCCAGCCATCTGGCGTGTTACCCCGACCGTGATCAGTCGTAATCAACAATGTCGTGTTGTCACGATAGACAGGATCTGCCTGGAGCCATTCCCAGAGCTTTGACAGCATCTCGTCGGTCCGGTGGGCCGCGTCAATATACCGGTCATAACTACCATCGTGCGCAAAGTCATCGGTTTCCCCATAGGCGATGTAAAGCACGCGCGGACGCCGGGTTTCGAGCGCCTGCATTGCGTATCCGTGAGTGAGAAAGTCGAGCCGGACCGTGCTCCACAACTCAGGCGCTGCGGCCGATACTTCATTTAACCAGCGTGACTTTTCTGTCGTTGCGGACGAATCAATGGCGAAACCTGCGTTCACTGGCACGCCGCTGCGTTGCGTATTGATGATGTAAGGAAAGACATCCCAGGAACCAAAGGCCAGTACCCGGTTTTCGAATTCCGGCAGGCCATTCAGAGCTTCCAGAAACGTGACGTTTTGATTCCAGTTCTTGTCGTTGGAATCAATGGCTGGATCGGCTTTGCCAGTCAGAATTTCGTTGTAGCCCGGGTAGGAGAACCACCAGCCGTTACTTACATTCATAAAGCTGTTCCGGGTTCGATCACCAATCAGGGTGCCCTGGGAAGCAATAACGGACCAAAGAAAAGGAAATAACAGCTTTCTTCTCTCCTCGCGTTCATCACTCCAATAG
>QNFK01000004.1 GCA_003645495.1 Gammaproteobacteria bacterium | reverse complement strand
TGCTCTGTTCAAATCGGAGGGCAATGTGAGTGAGGCAAGCAAAACGATCATGCTCTGTACAAATCGGAGGGCAATGTGAGCACGCCGGGTAAGCGGAATGTGCCATCTGACATAGGCCTGGTTGCCTTTGACGTCGACGGTGTGTTTACAGACGGTCGCTTTTATTTATCAGATGATGGCTGTGAGTCGAAAGCATTCAACACACAGGATGGTTTCGGCATTCGGGCGCTGCTGCTTGCGGGAGTCGAGGTCGCCGTAATCAGTGGTCGTAGCTCGAAGGCCGTCGAATTACGTATGGCTGAACTCGGAGTGACGCATGTCATACAAGGCTGCAAGGACAAAGTCGCGGCGTTCGATGAACTGATCGGTGAGCTGGGTGTGGCCATCGAACAAACCGTCTATGTCGGGGACGACGTACCCGATTTGCCATTACTGCGACACGCAGGTTTTGCTATTGCCGTGGCGAATGCCGTTGCCAGTGTGCAGGCGCAATCCGACATGACCACGAAGGCAGCTGGCGGTTTCGGCGCCGTGCGGGAAGTTTGCGAAACACTGCTTGCGAATCGCAATAATGGCGACTAATGAGCGTACGTAATGTAGTCGCTTTAATCGTGTTGTTGCTTGCTGCCATTGGTAGCTGGTACGTGGCGAGCACGCTGCAGACCACAGAAATTACGCAAAGCATAGCGACTTCTGCTAACGACGGCTTTTACATTCGCTCCGCCCGCATCCTGGGCACCGATGATCAGGGTCAGCTCCTGTATGAAATAGAAGCCGAGTTCGCCGAGCAACAACCCAGTGGAGAAGTCGAATTACACGACGTCAGGATCAGCTACTCGCCCAGTGCCGAAGTTCCGTGGACGATTACCGCAGACCTTGCGACCATTAGCAATACCGACCCGGACAAGACGTTGTTACAGCTTAGCGGTCATGTTGTTGCTGTCAGTAATGAGGGATTCTCGGGACAAGCCACTGAACTACGCGCGCCGGAACTCGAAATCGACCCCAATAAATACATGGCGGAAACCAATACCCGCGTGCAAATTCGTATTGGCTCACGCAGTCTGACCGCTACCGGCATGCTAGCATTGCTGCAGGACAACCGGCTGCAACTTAAGTCCAATGTCAGCGGCAAGTTTGTGCCGTAGTCTTTTAGCAAGTTATGTCGTAGATCGCCGTCATGTTGAACAACCGAATTCAAAAACTATTACTGCCGTTCGCAATCACCGTCATGTGTTTGCTGAACGCGCCGGTTGTCAATGCGCAGGATGCAGAAATGGTGCTGCCAATTTTGCTGGATGCAGATTCAACTGACTACGACGGCAAAAGCTCAATGCTCATGTTTCGCGGCCTGCGACTGTCCCAGGGCAGCCTCGGTATTCAGGCTGATGAGGGCCGGGCCAGCAAACTCGACTTCAACGACAGCGTCTGGCATTTTGCCGGCAACGTCATTATTGACGTCGAAAATGGTCATATCGAAAGCGATGTGGCTGACCTCACGTTTTCCGGCAACCAGCTAAAACTGGCAACAATTACCGGCAGCCCTGCAACTTTCGAAATGCAGCGACCCGATACTGATGAAATCACGTACGCGGAGGCGGGGCGCCTCGAATATGATTTAGTAGCCAGTGTGGTCGCTTTTTCGGAGCAAGCGACGATTACGGAGGGTGGCAACCAGATTTCCAGCAACTACCTGGTCTATAACATCAAAGAACAGCGCATCAATGCGCAGTCGGGTGGCGCTGGCGAACCGAAAGTAAGAATCACTTATACACCGGCTGAAACAAGCAGCCTGATTCCGGCCGAAAACGGGGCGACGAGCGACGCAACTGGTCCGGCAGAAGAATCGACGCCCGGTGTCGATCCGCAAGATGCAGCGGAAGCGGAAGATGTGGACACCGACGGCGACATCCCGAACAACCCGGGGGCGGATGAAACATGAGTATTCTGAGTGTTCAGGATATTTCAAAACGCTACAAATTCCGCGAAGTTGTCAAAGGCATATCCCTGGAGATTGCGAGCGGTGAAGTCGTCGGCCTGCTCGGGCCGAACGGCGCGGGAAAAACCACAGCGTTCTATATGATTGTCGGGCTCATTGCCTCGGATCGGGGGCAGATACTCCTCGACGGCGAGGACCTGACAGCGTTACCGATGCACAAACGCGCAGCGTTGGGACTGGGTTACCTGCCGCAGGAAGCGTCGATCTTTCGCAAGCTGACAGTCGAGCAAAATATCCTGGCAATCCTGGAAAACCGCAGCGAACTGGACCGGGCCGGTCGCGAACAGGAACTCGATCAATTACTGGATGAATTGCACATAGGCCACGTCCGAACGGGCCTGGGAATCAGTCTCTCCGGTGGTGAGCGGCGCCGCGTCGAAATCGCCCGCGCCCTGGCCGCCAATCCGCGCTTTGTTCTTCTTGATGAACCCTTTGCCGGCGTCGACCCGATCTCGGTGCTCGATATCCAGAGAATTATCAGGCATTTGAGCGACCGTAAAATTGGTGTCCTGATTACTGACCATAATGTGCGAGAAACGCTCGGAATTTGTTCGAGAGCCTATATACTGAATGACGGAACCCTTATCGCCTCCGGCTCTCCCGATGAAATTCTGGAGAATCAGCATGTTCGGGAAGTGTATCTCGGACAGGAGTTCAAACTCTGAGTCAAAATTGCGAAACACTTGTTGAAATCGACGGAGCTTCCATATCAGTCAGGAGACCAGCACGCAAAATTGCCGGCGAAACTCCAATGCAATTGCCTGACAGTCACTAATCCATGCTGAAACCAACTCTGCAACTGAAACTCGGCCAGTCACTGACCATGACACCGCAGTTGCAACAGGCGATACGTCTGTTGCAATTGCCAGTCCTTGATCTCAGCGCGCAGATTCAGGAAGCGCTCGAAGAAAACATCATGCTGGAAATGGAGGACCTGCCGGACGCTCCTAAAACCAGCGCCGAAACCACGGCTGAAATCGAAACTATCAAGGCCGAGGACAGCTGGCAGTCGAACTCTATTGGCAACATTCAGGACGGCGGCTGGAATGGCGAGGGCCGGCCGATACAGGAATTTGCCGACCAGAGCGGCCAATCCCTGCGTGAACATCTCCTCTGGCAACTCGAACTCGAGAATTTCACGCCGCGTGAAGCGCTGATCGGTGAGGTGCTTATCGATGCCATCAATGACGATGGCTACCTGACCGCCGAACTGGATGGCATGAGTGACTACCTCGACGCAGATGCGGAAGTAACGCTGGAGGAGATCGAACATGCGCTGACGAAAGTGCAGCGCCTCGACCCTATCGGCATTGGCGCAAGAACGCTTTCAGAGTGCATCGTGCTGCAGCTGCGGCAGTTGGAGCCGACCACGCCCCATCTCGACATAGCAACGCGACTGGCAACGGATCATCTGGACCTTATCGCCAGCCAGGAATACGGAGAGATCCGTCGCACCCTCAGAACCTCGGAAGCTGATCTTGATGGCGCACTGGCGCTGGTGCGCAGCTGTAACCCCAAACCAGGACTGGCTGTCAGCCCGGTCTCCGCTCAATACGTCATTCCGGACGTATTTGTTCGCAAAGTGGACGGTCGCTGGCAAATTGAGATTAGCGCCTCCGGTATCCCCAAGCTCTCGGTCAACCAGCAATACGCCAAATTGCTGCGCGGCAATGGTGGACATGCAGCATTGCGAACGCAGCTTCAGGAAGCTCGCTGGCTGGTACGGAGTCTCGAAATTCGTAACGAAACACTGCTCAAAGTGGCGACCAGTATCGTCTCGCGGCAAAAAGAATTTCTTGAGCATGGCGACGAGGCCATGAAGCCGCTAGTATTAAGAGACGTTGCGGAAGAGATCGGAATGCACGAATCCACGATATCCAGAGTAACCACTAACAAGTACATGCATACGCCTCGAGGCGTATTTGAGTTCAAATATTTCTTCTCCAGTCACCTGTCCACGACAGGTGGAGAAGAACAGTCATCGACCTCGGTTCGCGCAAAAATTCGCAAGCTGATCGGCGCCGAGAATCCCAAAAAACCGCTGAGTGACAACAAGATTGCCAACCTTCTCGCTGATGAGGGTATATCGGTTGCGCGACGAACCGTCGCCAAGTACCGGGAAGCAATGAAAATTGCATCATCAAGTGAGCGAAAAGTGAGAAAACCGCGGTAGTTAAGGCAAATTACAAGATAGGATAGGTATATCAACTGATTGGAATAGTCGAGGAGAACCATAAGCTCAGGTACGAGAGACAGCAGAGATTCCGCACGCCGGATGAGAGGTAGCGTACGGAAGCTTTTGACAACATTGTTCGACCACAGGAGAATATTATGCGATTAGATGTAACGGGCCACCATGTCGAGGTTACGGCGCCATTGAGAGAATATGTCGTCAATAAAATCGAAAAAATAGAAAGACACTTCGACCGGGTAACGAACGTGCATTGTATTTTAACAGTGGAGAAACAGGGGCATAAGGCAGAAGCCACGGTGAGCGTCAATGGTGCTAATATTTATGCCGATGCAACGGAAGATAGTATGTACGCGGCCATTGATGGCCTGGTAGACAAACTGGATCGGCAGGTCAGAAAATACAAAGAAAAAAATACCGATCATCACGCCCGGGATTCAGACAAGAGACAATACAGCTAATAAACAGTTATACATCCGGTATGCCGCTGACCATCAGCGGTAATGCCGGGTGGAATTTTGGGCAGTCCCGAAACTGTGCCGCTGGTCGTAACCAAAATGATTCTTGAAAACCTAGTCAAACCTGACAGCGTCCTTTGCAACGTTTCCGTACGTAGCAAGAAACACTCCCTCGAAATTCTGAGTGAATTATTGACCCGCTCAAACCCTGATATCGCAAGCGAGGAAGTATTTGCGAAACTGTTCGAACGCGAGCGGCTCGGCTGTACCGGTCTGAATGAAGGCATTGCATTTCCGCATTGCCGTATCAGTGGCCTGAAAAAGAGCTGTGCGGCACTGGTGAAACTACTGGAACCTGTGGATTATGATGCGAACGATGGAGAGTCCGTCGATCTCGTGTTTGGCCTGATGGTTCCCGAAGAGCTCGATGCTGCTGACTATGCCGACATTAGCCTGATTACTGATTTACTCCGTGACGACGCCATGCGCGCGCGGCTGCGTAGCGCAAATACCAGCAACGATCTTTACGATGCCCTGTTTGCCGGCCAACCTGTGTCCAAATTGCAAAGCGCACAGTAGAATAGACCGGATACGCGATTCGGAGGCAATCCAATGCCGGACGAAAAAAGGCTGATCATTGTAAGCGGGCTTTCCGGGTCCGGAAAAAGTGTCGCGTTGCACGTACTTGAAGACCTCGGTTACTACTGTATCGACAACATGCCGGCGGCGCTGCTAAAAAATCTTCTCGATGAAGTAACCAAGCCCGGAGAGAATTCTGCAACCCGAATCGCGGTTGGTGTCGACGCCAGGAACCGCCGCCAGGATCTCGAGGCGTTACCCGCACTGATCACCGAGTTGAAAAGCACTGGCATCCAGACGGACCTCGTGTATTTGCAGGCGAATGACGACACGTTACTGAAACGTTACAGTGAAACACGTCGGCGGCACCCGCTGGCTGATAGCGGTATGGAATTACTTGCAGCGATATCCACTGAACGTGAATTACTCGGGCAAATTATCAACGCCGCTGACCTCGTCATTGATACATCCCATAAAAGCGTCTATGAGCTTGCCGATGCTATACGGGAACGCGTCGACGGGCGCAGCATCGATTCATTATCGATACTGATCCAGTCATTTGGTTTCAAACATGGCATCCCGGCCGATGCGGATTTCGTTTTCGATCTTCGCTGCTTGCCGAACCCCTACTGGAATGCCGAGCTGCGTGGGCAGAACGGGCTGGATGCCGCTGTCGCCGAATTCCTTGATTCGCAGCCCGCATTCATACAGATGTATGACGACATCCTGGACTTCCTCAAGCGCTGGATTCCCAAGTATGCCAGCGTAAATCGCAGCTACCTGACCGTCGCGTTTGGTTGCACCGGAGGCCAGCACAGATCTGTCTATATGACAGAGAAACTGGCGCAGGCACTGAAGGAGATACACGACCCGGTGCATACCAGGCACAACGAAATAGGTCCGCCCAAGACAAATTCTCCCTGACTTGAATCGGTAAGAAAGCTACACTGCGGCACGATCACTATCGTCGTCTGGTTCACTGGGTCGGGTCAAGGACATGGAAGCGAGAGAGCACAGTCAGGCAAACCTCTCATTGCTGCGCGAACGGCTCGGCGGCGGCCGTGTTCGGTCCGCGCAGATGCTCATCGGCAGCCTGCACCCGTCTGAAGTCGCGCGTCTGCTGGAATCATTACCATTGCGCGAACGCGCCGTTATCTGGGAGATGGTCGGCCCGGACAATGAAGGTGATGTGCTGGTCGAACTCGCTGAGGAGGTCCGTGATGGCCTGATCGAGGACATGCAGACCGATCAGCTGGTCGCTGCGATTGAGGGCATGGAGCTTGATGACCTCGCCGACCTTGTCGCCGATCTGCCCGAGGCGCTGACGCAGGAAGTGCTGCGCTCACTGGACCACCAGGACCGTGAACGTCTGGACGCGGTGATGTCCTATGACGAGGACAGCGCCGGTGGCCTGATGAACGTCGACATCGTTACCGTCAGGCCCGACGTGACGCTGGACGTAGTTTTGCGCTACCTGCGGGCGCGCGGAGAAATACCGGACGGCACGGACACAATCTATGTCGTCAATCGCGATAACGAATACTTTGGCTCGCTTTTTCTTTCTCGTTTACTGACTCTCGATCCCAACCTGTCCGTCGCCGAATCCATGTCTGCTGATGTACAACCGATTCCGGCTAATACGCCGTCGCTTGAGGTGGTCTGGGAATTCGAAAATCGTGACTTGCTGTCGGCGCCGGTCGTGGACGACCAAAACCGGGTCGTTGGACGAATAACTGTCGACGACGTTGTCGACGTGATTCGTGACGAAGCTGAGCACTCCCTTATGGGCGCCGCCGGCCTGGACGAAGAAGACGACATGTTTGCACCGGTCGTGAAGAGTGCTCAGCGGCGCGCATTGTGGCTGGGCATAAATCTTGCGACCGCATTTCTGGCGGCATCCGTCGTGGATTTATTCCAGACAACGCTGGACAAAATTGTGCTGCTCGCAGTGCTGATGCCGGTAGTGCCAAGTATGGGTGGTGTAGCGGGAAGTCAGTCGCTGACTATCATTACACGTGCGATAGCGCTGGGGCAGATAGACAAAACCAACGCCGATAGAATTCTGCGCAAAGAATTGCTGGTTGGCATATTAAACGGACTGGCCTGGTCGCTCGTCGTGGCGCTGTTTACTTATTTGTGGTTTGGCGATTGGCGCATCGGCGCCGTAATTGCCGGTGCAATGGCGATAAACATGGCGGTCGCCGCGGCCGCCGGATTCGCGATTCCACTTACTTTGAAACGCCTGAAGATCGATCCCGCACTCGCTGGTGGCGTCGTGCTGACGACCATCACCGACGTCGTCGGCTATATGTCATTTCTGGGCCTCGGCGCGATCTTTCTTCTTTAGACAAAAACGCCTGCTACTCCGTCAATGCGATATTCACGGAGTACTAGCCCGAACATTGCATGAGTGGGCGGGGCTGTCGGTTTCTGTGCCGCGTGCAGCGCGTTCGATCGTGTGAGAGACCTAGCCCGGCAGGCGCAAATTGTAACCCCTCCACCTTCGTCGAAAAAACCGCAACCATTTGAATCATAGACCATTTTCGGTGATGAGCGTCGACGCTCGTGCAATGTTCGGGCTAGCAGTCGAAGCCGCTCAAATCCTTCCTGACCCAACCTGGTGCAAACAGTCGTGGCACGTCCTTGCCAGTAACAAAATCCATAAGGTGATCCTTTACCTGCATGGCGTCGTTATAGCCAAGCTCGATAAGTTCCTGTGTGTAACCTTGCTCGAATAGCAGGAAACTCAACAAGCGATTTTCGCTGGTGCTGCGACCGCGAATTCCGCGCAACAACGCGCGTAAGGCAAGTGGCATTTCTTTGCGATGCCGATAGGCTATCTCCCGCAAGTCCTTGCTGGGCAGTACCACCATGGTGTCAATTGCACGCATCCTGGTCAGTGAGCCTGTCCTGTGTTCAGGCGCAACCGAGTCGATCAGCTGATTGATGCTCGTCATCCGCTCCAGATCGGAATAAAGGCCATCCATAAAAAGGGTGTCGAGCATGTAGCCGGCAATCAGTGCAAAACTTGGAAACGGCTGTGGCTTGTTGGGATCAGGGGCCGGCAACGCTGTCTCGTCACGTACGCCGATAACGAGAATCCGGTCAGCACCCAGATGGATTGCCGGGCTAAGCGGCGTCGCCTGACGCATGGCGCCATCGCCGAAATACTCGCCGCCGATTTTTACCGGCGGGAAAATCATCGGCACGGCAATACTGGCCATCAAATGGTCAAGGTTGAGCGACTCTCGCTTGCCCAATCGTCGAGTGCGTGACCAGGACCTGCAACCGCGCTCGGCCTCGAAAAAAGACGTCGAGCGGGCAGAGCCGTACCCTGCCGCGGTAATGGCGACCGCGTGCAAATGACCAGCGTCAATCGATACGTCGATTCGCGGGAACCTTACATTGCGACTGAGTAATGAACGCAGCGGTGCATTATCGAGCAATGACTTTGGCATGCCGACGATAAAGCCGCCAAGCACGATCGACGCTAACCAATGCATACTGCTCTTGAACATAGTCATACTGTCGGTACGGAATACCTGGCCGCTATGAAAATGTCCCCAGACCCGCTCAAGCTCCGCTACAGCGACTCTGAACCGCCGCGCCTTGCTGGCGAGCACAACTGAATTAATCGCCCCCGCGGATGTGCCGCTGATAACCGGAAAAGGATTGACGCTGCCTGGCGGCAGCATTTCGGCAATAGCCTTGAGAACACCGACCTGGAACGCGCCGCGCGCACCGCCACCCGGTAAAACCAGTCCCGTCTTCGTCTCTTTTGGATGCATTTCCATAGCCATGGCGTATTATAGTGCGTTGGCGTTCAACGCCAACCGCAGCAACGCATGTTACGTATTTTTTTTGCGCATTGTTCGACATCGAGGTTCATCAGCATGAAACGTTTGCTATCAATTCTGTCGGCATTTTCACTTTTGCTCCTGGGCAGTACTACATCGCTGGCCGAGCAGGTTGAAAGTGGCGACGCTGCGCCGGACTTTGAACTTATCGATCAGGATGGCCAGTTGCATTCCATCGAGGACTATCGTGGCAAATGGGTTGCGTTGTATTTCTACCCAAAAGACGACACGCCCGGGTGCACGACAGAAGCGTGCGAATTTCGCGACAACATTTTTGCGTTCAAGAATCTGGACTGCCAGATATTAGGTGTAAGCCTGGATGACGCGGAATCACACAAGGAATTTTCCGAGAAACATGGCCTGCCTTTTCCGCTGCTTGCTGACACTGAGGGAACGACAGCGGACGCTTATGGCGTCAAAAAGAGAATGTTGGGTTTTGCGTACGCGAAGCGTCAGACTTTCCTGATTGATCCTGAGGGTAACATCGCCAGGCACTACGTCGACGTTGACCCGGATACGCATTCCCAGGAACTGCTGGCTGACCTCGAGGCACTGCAGAATCATTAGGCGGCAAGTGCCAGATTCATGATTTTGGTGTAGGTTATTCTATGCGTAAGTCATCGTTATTCGCGGCGTCTTCGCTCTCGTGCTCCTCTGTACACCGTAGCTAGGCTTATTAGTTGAGACAGCCGCTCCTACGCATTCTTCCAAAACTAGCAGCAGCTTACTAGTTGGCACTATCTGTAGGAGCGGCTTTAGCCGCGAATCCCGCAGGTTAAAACAAACGACTAATTCAGCCGTTTGATACCGTCGTCCAACCCTCTGATCGTCAACGGAAACATTCGGTCATCCATCAATTCCCGCGCCAGCTTGATTGAGGGCGTGTAATCCCAGCGCTCCTTTGGTTCCGGATTCAGCCAGATCGCTTTCGGGTAGGCGTTGAGCAAACGCTTGATCCACACGGCACCCGGCTCTTCATTCCAGTGTTCTACGCTACCACCGGGGTAAACGATCTCGTACGGACTCATCGTTGCATCGCCCACAAACACCAGTTTGTAGTCCGGTCCGTATTTGTGCGTGATTTCGCTGGTGGGCACTTTCTCTGCGTGCCGCCTGCGATTGTCCTTCCACAGGCTTTCATAAACAAAATTGTGAAAATAAAAGTATTCGAGATGTTTGAACTCGGTGCGCGCCGCTGAAAACATTTCTTCGCATATACGCACGTGATCATCCATTGAGCCGCCAATGTCCAGGCACAGCAGAACCTTGATCGCGTTGTGGCGTTCCGGAACCATGCGAATATCGAGCAAACCGGCATTTCTGGCGGTTTTGTCAATCGTGTCTTCAAGATCCAGCTGGTCCGCAGCGCCTTCGCGGGCAAACTTGCGAAGCCTGCGCAAGGCAATCTTGATGTTGCGCGTACCGAGCTCGACCTTGTCGTCAAGGTTGCGGTATTCGCGGCGATCCCACACCTTCACTCCACGCCGGTGACGCGAGCCCTGTTGGCCGATCCGCATTCCTTCAGGGTTATATCCGTAGGCGCCGAATGGTGACGTGCCAGCTGTGCCGATCCACTTGCTGCCGCCCTCATGTCGTTCATCCTGCTCCTCGAGTCGCTCGCGCAGGGCATTCATTAACTCATCAAAACCGCCCATCGCTTCGACGGCAGCAAGTTCTTCCGCGGAAAGGAAAAGCTCCGCCTGTTTGCGCAACCATTCTTCCGGCACATCTGCCAGCAATGCTTTGTAGGCATCCTCAATGCCCTGGAAATGAGCGGCAAATACCTTGTCAAAGCGATCGTATTGCGCCTCATCCTTGACCAGGCAGGATCGCGACAGGTAATAAAAGTCATCGACGCTCTGGCCGGCAACGCCTTTCTCCATGGCTTCAAGCAGGGTGAGTAATTCCGTAATGGACGGCTTCAGTCCACCTTTTTTGAGCATGAAAAAGAATTCGATCAGCACGACGGGTTACTCGCTACGCGTTACCACGCCGATCGAGAAAGACGAGTTGCTCGAACAGGTGAACGTCCTGCTCATTCTTGAGCAGCGCGCCGTAGAGCGGTGGAATCGCCTTGCGTGAGTCGCCAGCACGGAGAACCTCGGGCGGGATATCTTCGGCCAACAAGAGTTTGATCCAGTCCAGTAATTCCGATGTAGAGGGCTTTTTCTTAAGGCCGCGCACATCACGCACCTTGTAAAACGCCTCCAGGGCCTCCTTCAGCAACGCCTTTTTTAGATCGGGAAAATGCACATTGACGATCTGTTCCATCGTTTCCTTGTCAGGAAACTTGATGTAATGAAAGAAACAACGCCGCAGGAATGCATCCGGCAATTCCTTCTCGTTGTTGCTGGTAATGATGATGATCGGCCGGTTCTTCGCCTTTACAACCTGCTTGGTTTCGTAAACGAAAAATTCCATGCGATCGAGTTCCTGCAGCAGGTCATTCGGAAACTCGATATCAGCCTTGTCTATTTCATCAATCAACAGGACGGGTTGCACGTCGGATTCGAATGCTTCCCACAACTTGCCAGGCACAATGTAATTGGCAATGTCGTGAACGCGATCGTCGCCGAGTTGCGAATCGCGCAAACGTGCGACTGCATCGTAGTCGTACAGGCCTTGCTGCGCCTTGGTTGTTGACTTGATGTGCCATTCCAGTAGCGGCTTGCCCAGCGCACTGGCGACCTCGATCGCAAGTTGTGTCTTACCGGTACCGGGTTCGCCTTTAATGAGAATCGGTCGCTCCAGCGTTACTGAGGCGTTGACCGCCATCTTCAGGTCATCAGTCGCGATATAGGCGCGGGTGCCGGTGAATTTTTTTTGTGTCATTCGAAAATTCCGTTAATTACTTCGCTGTTGAAAACGAATCGCTCCACTTGCTGATCATCCTTCGTTTATCAGCTAAATTGAGGAATTGACGCTGATAATCTTCATCGAATTCGTGCTGCCGGAAACACCACTCAGGTCACCCTGCGTGAAGATCACAAGGTCGCCTTCTTCAACGAGCTCATTGGATAGCAGGGTCGCAAAAATATCCCGGTACAACTTGCGGGGATCATCATTTTCGATGGTAAATGAAACCGGATAAACGCCGCGGTACAGGTTTACGCGCCGACTGGTCGCGTCATGCGGCGTGAAGGCATAGACCGGAATGTCGGATCGTATGCGCGACATCCACAACGTTGTCGAGCCGGATTCGGTCAGCGCAATGATTGCTTTTACTTTGAGGTGATTGGCCGTGTACATGACAGCCATCGCTATGGCTTCATCGACTTCCTCAAACTGGTCGTCCATCCGATGCGTTGTCCTGCCACGTGCAAGAGCATACTTTTCAGCTCCTTTGCAAACGTTGCTCATCGCAGAGATCACGGCCACCGGATACTTGCCGACCGCGGTCTCCGCTGACAGCATCACCGCGTCCGTACCGTCCATCACCGCGTTGGCAACGTCTGATACTTCTGCGCGAGTTGGCACCGGGCTCTCGATCATTGACTCCATCATTTGGGTGGCTGTGATTGCCACTTTGTTCATGCGCCGCGTTTTACGGATAATGCTTTTCTGCATGCCGGTGAGTTCTGCATAACCCATTTCCACGCCGAGATCGCCGCGCGCCACCATGACGGCGTCGCTGGCATCGATAATGGAATCGATACTGTCCAAAGCCTCGGTACGTTCGATCTTGGCAATAATACTGCCTGTACCACCGGCTGCCCGAAGCAACGACCGGGCCTCGTCGATATCTGCGGCGCTGCGCACAAACGATACCGCGAGAAAATCCATCTCCATTTCGGCGGCAAAAATAATATCTTCTTTGTCTTTCACGGTCAGTGCCGGCGCCGAGAGCCCGCCGCCTTCGCGATTGACCCCCTTGTGATCCGAGAGAACACCGCCAACGACAACAGTGGTATGGATCCTGGTGCCCTCGACCTTGTTGACACGCAACGTCATCTGGCCGTCGTTCAGCAACAGAATGTCGTTCTCCTGCACATCATTGTGCAAATTTTCGTAGGCGACACCAACGCCATCGATGTCACCATCAAATTCGCCGACGGCCGAATCCAGAAAAAACGCGTCTCCCCTTTGCAGAGTCACACGGTTATTTTTGAAACGCCGGACACGAATTTTGGGGCCCTGCAAATCGCCAATTACACCGACGAAGCGTCCGCACTCCGCGGCCGCCTGCCGCAAGAGCAACAGTCGCTCTTTCTGCTCTTTGTGATCGCCATGGGAGAAATTAAAACGCGCCACATCAAGACCGGCGACGATCATATCGTGCAACGTCTTCGGGTCGTCCGTGGATGGCCCGAGCGTTGCGACTATCTTTGTTCTGCGTAACATGGGCGCGATTATTGCACACGTATCCTGTTATAGCTGCGTACATTTACCGATGAATCAATCAAACGAAACAGGTAAGCTGGTCCGATCCGTCGCTCAATGAAGATCAAGGACAAGCAGACACAGATGATCAATCGTCGCCGTTTTTTACAAACACTGGCCGTTGCGGCTGCCACTCCGGTATCTGGTATCAGGCAAAGCGCCGCTGAGAATGTCGGTGGTTTTGGCGCACTGATAGCGGATCCAGCCGGTGTGATCGACCTGCCAAAGGGTTTCAGCTACACGGTTATCGCGCAACAAGGTCAGCAAATGGACGATGGCCTGTTGGTGCCGGGGCTCGCTGACGGCATGGCAACCTTCGCCGGTGACGGCGAAACGGTTGTGCTCGTCTGCAATCACGAAATTCACCCGTATGAACTTAAGGCAAGCCCGTTTGGGCGGCACCCAAAGCGATATAAAGGTGCAGATCACAGCAAGATATATGACAACGGCGCTGGCCGGTCACCAGGTCTGGGTGGTACGACGACAATTCACTATGACCCGGTTAGCCGCCGCAGGACACACATGCACATGAGCCTGATGGGCACAGAAAATAATTGTGCGGGGGGTCCCACGCCCTGGGGCAGCTGGCTAAGCTGCGAGGAATGTTTTTATGGCCCCGGCACCTCATTCGAAAGCAGCCGGGTCATTGAGCGCGAAAAGAAACACGGTTATGTTTTTGAAGTGCCGGCATCCAGTATGCAGGCAGTTGAACCAGTTCCTCTGAAAGCCATGGGTCGTTTTGAACACGAAGCCGCAGCAGTAGATCCGGCATCGGGCGTGGTCTACCTGACCGAGGATCGGCACCAGAGCCTGTTGTATCGTTTCATACCAACAAAAGCGGGTGAGCTGGCACGCGGCGGCCGTCTACAGGCGCTGGCCATAAAAGGCCAGCCGGAATTCGATACCCGTAACTGGATCCAGGCGGACGGCATGATCCCTGGCGACTGGCTGGAAACGACCTGGGTCGACCTTGAGGAACCAGACGTAAGCGAGAATGACTTACGCTTTCGCGGCCGCGAAAAGGGCGCCACTATTTTCGCGCGCGGCGAAGGGCTTTGTTTCGCCGAAGGCGATATTGTCATGGCCGCCACCATTGGTGGGCGACAACGTCTCGGCCAGATTTTCCGATACCGACCAAGCCCGGCTGAGGGCACACCCGCTGAAGCTTCCAGCCCAGGAAAACTCAGCCTGTTTGCTGAGTCGACGCGAGACAGCATCCTGCGCCACGCAGACAACCTGACGTTAAGTCCGTGGGGCGACCTGATCATCTGCGAAGATACCGCGACACATTGTGGCCTTGTCGGTATACGCCCGGATGGCCAGCAATACGCGCTGGCTGATAACGCCCATACGCGATCGGAACTGGCAGGAATCTGCTTTTCACCCGACGGCAAAACGATGTTCGTGAATATCCAGGTGAACGGCACAACGCTGGCGATCACAGGACCGTGGTCGACTAAGGCATAAAAATACGCTGATTAAAAATTGCCGCAAACTCAGCCAACCAAAAACCCATAAATTGTAGTAACGGATCGTTGGAGCCCGTAGCGAAATGGAAATCAATCCTAAAGCTGAGTCAGTGCTTCTATCGGGGCGACGGGCGACAAACATTGGCTTGCATGTTGAAAACATGCAAGCCAATGTTTGCAAAACACCAACCCACTACACCCGCTCAAAAACCACCCTCACAATTTACGCAACCTGATCCTTCGTGCGATAAAAAAGAACTGCGAACTCGCCCGTCAGGACGGGCTCCTACACTCGTTTATTAACCCCAGCAGCACGCTCTTCCAATATCGCCACAGCCGGCAACGTCTTCCCCTCCACAAACTCCAGAAATGCCCCACCACCCGTGGAAATATAGGAAATATCCCCAGCCACGCCATACTTATCGATCGCCGCCAGCGTGTCACCGCCACCTGCCACGGAAAAAGCAGGGCTCGCGGCAATCGCCTCTGCCAGCAATTTTGTGCCGCCGCCAAACTGATCGAACTCGAACACGCCAACCGGTCCGTTCCAGATGATGGTTCCGGCATTCACCAGAATGTCGGCAAATTGGCCGGCTGTCACCGGACCGATATCCAGAATCAGCTCATCGTCAGCAACTTCATTGACTAACTTGGTAGTTGCGCGGGCGTCTGCGGCAAACTCATCGGCCACAACAACGTCAACAATTTCGGGAATCGTGGCCCGATCCGCATCATTGCTCGCCAGTGCGCTGGCAGTATCCAGCATGTCCGGCTCACACAATGACTTGCCAACATTGTGCCCCGCTGCTGCAATAAACGTGTTGGCAATACCACCGCCAACAATCAACTGGTCGACGATATCGGCCAGCGCATCGAGCACGGTGAGCTTGGTCGACACTTTCGAGCCGCCAACGATAGCCACAAGGGGTCGCGCAGGATTATCCAGTGCCTTGGCCAGCGCAGCCAGCTCGCCGCTGAGCAGCGGTCCGGCACAGGCCAGTGCCGCGTACCTGGCGACGCCGTAAGTGCTCGCCTGCGCCCGATGTGCGGTGCCAAAAGCATCCATCACAAAGACATCGCAAAGCGCCGCCATTTGCCGCGACAATGCCTCATCGCAGGCCTTCTCTCCTGGCAGGAAACGTACATTCTCAAGCAGAACGATCTGCCCCGGATCGACTTCAACTCCATCGATCCAGTCGCTGATCAGGGGCACGTCGATGCCGAGTAACTTCGATAGCGTTGCTGCTATCGGAGCCAGTGAGAACTCATCAGCAGGCTGACCTTCCGTTGGGCGACCGAGATGGGACATCAGCATGACGGCGGCCCCCGCTTCGTGGGCGGCACGAATGGTCGGCAGAGCCGCCTGTATGCGCGCGTCGCTCGTTACCTGCCCGTTCGCAACGGGAACGTTCAGGTCCTCGCGAATCAATACACGCTTCCCAGCGAGATCGAGTTCGCTCATGGAGAGGGTCGTCATCCAAACGGTACCGGTTCTTGCTGACTACTTGGCGTTATGTAAAGCGATTGCCGTATCCAGCATACGATTCGAGAAACCCCACTCATTGTCATACCACGAGCAGACCTTAACGAGCGTGCCCTGCATTACTTTGGTCAGGCCGGCGTCATAGGTCGATGACGCAGGCTCATGATTGAAGTCGACGGATACCAGTGGTTCATCGTTATAAGCCAGCACGCCTTTCAAATCGCCCTCGCTCGCTTCTTTCATGACTTCGTTAATTTCCTCGATGCTGGTTTCGCGCTCGGCAACAAAGGTCAGGTCCACGGCCGATACGTTAATCGTCGGCACACGCATCGAAAAACCGTCCAGGCGACCGGCAAGTTCCGGCAATACCAGGCCAACCGCGGCGGCCGCACCGGTCTTGGTTGGAATCTGTGACATAGTCGCGGAACGGGCACGCCGCAAGTCACTATGGAAGACATCCGTCAACACCTGGTCATTGGTGTACGCATGGATCGTTGTCATGATGCCGTGTTTGACGCCAATTTTTTCGTGTAATGGCTTAACAAGTGGCGCGAGGCAATTAGTCGTGCACGAAGCATTCGAAATTATCGCATGTTCTTTTTTCAGTGTGTCGTGATTGACGCCGTAAACAATGGTTGCGTCAACTTCGCCACTGCCCGGTGCGGAAATGATGACTTTCTTTGCACCACCGGTTATGTGTTTTGCCGCAGCTTCTCGCGAGCGAAAGAATCCGGTCGACTCAAATACAATATCGACGCCAAGTTCGCCCCATGGCAATTGCTCAGGATCCCGCTCTGCGAGCACACGAATCCGGTCGCCGTTGACAACCATGTAATCACCATCGACTTCAATCGTGCCGGGGAAACGGCCGTGCGCCGTGTCGCGCCGGGTCAGGTGTGCATTGGTGTTGGTATCACCCAGATCATTAACGGCTACAATTTCAATCTCTGAACCTAAGTCGCCCTCGTATAACGCACGCAATACATTGCGGCCAATGCGACCATAACCGTTAATACCGACCTTAATTGTCATCAAATTCTCCTGCTACGTTTATTCCGGTAACGACCGGAAATCCAATCAACCGGCCAGGGTCTCCCTGGCAATTTTTAATACGTTCTCGACCGAAAAGCCGAAGTGTTTGAACAATTCACCCGCAGGTGCCGATTCGCCAAACCGGTCCAGGCCAATAACCCGGCCTTTTGCGCCGGCGTAAAGCCACCAGGCATCGGTCACGCCGGCTTCGATAACTACACGCGCCGTAACGTCCTCTGGCAGTACTTCGTTCCTGTAGTCTGCGGACTCTGCCGCGAATAAGTTGGTACAAGGCATCGACACGACCCGTGCCTTGACCCCATCGGCCGCCAAAGCCTCCGCAGCGGCAACCGCCAGCGCAATTTCAGAACCGGTCGCGATCAGGATAATGTCAGGCGTACCCTCGCAATCATTGAGTATGTAACCGCCACGCCGAATCGAACGGATCTGCTCTTGTGTTCGTGACTGATGCGGCAATCCCTGGCGGGTAAGTATCAGGCTGGTTGGCCCGTCACTGCGCTCGATCGCATCGCGCCAGGCAACCGCTGTTTCAACGGTATCGCAAGGTCTCCAGACCCGCATATTCGGCATGATTCGCAGGCTGGCAGTATGTTCGACCGGCTGATGCGTCGGTCCGTCTTCGCCCAGGCCGATCGAATCGTGGGTGTACACGAGGATATTCTGCAACTTCATCAGCGCTGCCATGCGCAACGCGTTCCTGGCGTAATCAGAAAAGGTAAGGAACGTGCCCGAGTACGGCATCAATCCGCCGTGCAGGCCCATGCCATTACAGATCGCCGTCATGCCGAACTCGCGCACACCGAAATAGATGTAGTTGCCGGAGGTATCGTCGCCGGTAATCACCGTCGAACTGTCGTGCATGGTGAGATTTGATCCGGTCAGGTCAGCGGAACCGCCAGCAAGCTCCGGCAGCAACGGCGCAAATGCATTTAACGCAAGCAGCGACGCTTTGCGCGTGGCCATGTCAGCGCCGTCAGCATCGATCGTGGCGATTGCCGCGTCTGCAAATTCGCTCCATGCTGCCGGCAGCTCGCCGGAACTGCGTCGTTCAAATTCCTCAGCAAGCTCCGGGTGCGCCGATTTGTAGGCGCCGTACATTTTGCGCCATTGCTGCTCGCTGGCTGCACCACGCTCTGAGGCATTCCACGCAGTCGCAATATCTTGAGGGATTTCGAACGGCGGATAATTCCAGCCCAGCTCTTTGCGTGTTGCGGCAATTTCCTCATCGCCGAGCGGTGCGCCGTGTGTGCTGGCAGTTCCCTGCTTGTTCGGCGAACCGAAACCGATGACTGTTTTGCAACAAATCAATGTTGGTCGTTCAATGTCTGCAATTGCCGCATCGATCGCTTTCGCTATCGCTGCGCCATCGTGTCCGTCGACATCGTCAATGACCTGCCAGCCATAAGCATCAAAGCGCTTTGCCGTGTCATCGGTGAACCAGGCGTCTGTTTCACCATCAATGGATATGCCGTTGTCATCGTACAAGCATATGAGCTTGCCCAGCTTCAGCGTGCCGGCCAGGGAACAGGCCTCGTGTGAGATGCCCTCCATCAGGCAGCCGTCGCCGAGGAAAACCCAGGTGCGGTGATCGACAATATCGAATTCATCCCGGTTGAATGTGGCTGCCAGCATCCTTTCTGCAAGCGCCATACCAACCGCGTTGCTGACACCCTGACCGAGCGGCCCGGTGGTTGTTTCGATGGCCAGGTCGGCATCCCGTTCAGGGTGGCCCGCTGTGCGGTAACCGAATTGCCTGAAATTGCGGATTTCATCCATCGTCAGCGGATAGCCCGTCAGGTGCAACAGGCTATAAAGCAGCATCGATCCATGGCCGTTCGAGAGCACAAACCGATCCCGGTTGGGCCACCTCGGATTCGCCGGATTGTGCCGCAGATAATCATTCCACAGCACCTCTGCGATATCTGCCATGCCCATCGGCGCACCGGGATGGCCGGAATTAGCTGCCTGTACTGCATCCATGCTGAGTGCACGAATTGCGTTGGCAAGGTTTCGCCGGCCGGGACGGCCTGCCGTGTTCGAACGATCGGATTGTTTTGACATATTTCGGTGTGGACCCAAGCGGCCGGTTTTATCATTGGATTCTGTAGATTTTCGGGGCCCGGCGGTCACCCCTGAAGCCGCGCATTTTCCCTGTTTCGAGGGATCGTCGCAAGCGGCATTATGCGATCTGACGTCGATTGACCAGCACATCAGGGCATAGGGACAAACAATGCGCGTAGTATGCGCCGCTATCTGTAGGTACAATCTCGGGTCCACAATAATCAGACACGATAATTCACATGAGTCATTCCTATTTGTTCACCTCGGAATCTGTATCCGAGGGTCATCCGGATAAAATTTCCGACCAGATTTCCGACGCCATTCTTGACGCTGTCCTCGAGCTCGACACAAAAGCTCGTGTTGCCTGCGAAACGATGGTCAAGACCGGCATGGTCATAGTCGCAGGCGAAATAACCACGGAAGCCTGGGTCGACGTCGAAGAAATTGTTCGTGAGACCGTACTTGAAATTGGCTACAGCGATTCAAACATGGGCTTCGACGGCGCCTCCTGTGCGGTGCTGAATGCGCTCGGCAAACAATCCCCGGATATCGCCCAGGGCGTGGATCGTGGTGACCCGGAAAGCCAGGGTGCCGGTGACCAGGGTCTGATGTTTGGTTACGCCACCAATGAGACCGAGGTGCTGATGCCTGCGCCTATTACGTTCGCGCATCGCCTGGTCAAGCGACAAGCTGAGGTGCGCAAGGCGGGCATATTGCCGTGGCTCAGGCCGGACGCCAAAAGCCAGGTTACTTTCCAGTACGTAGACGACAAGCCGGTCGGCATCGATGCGGTGGTTCTCTCATCGCAACATCACGCCGACGTCAGCCTCGATGATCTGCGTGAGGGCGTCATGGAAGAGATCATCAAGCCAGTGATTCCTGCCGAGTGGGTCGGCAAAAACACTCAATACCACATCAATCCTACTGGTCGCTTTGAGATCGGCGGACCAATGGGCGATTGCGGACTTACCGGCCGCAAAATCATTGTCGATACTTACGGCGGCTCAGCCCGTCACGGCGGTGGCGCATTTTCCGGCAAAGACCCATCCAAGGTTGATCGATCTGCTGCCTACGCCTGCCGTTATGTTGCGAAAAATATCGTCGCAGCAGGTCTTGCGGATCGCTGCGAGATCCAGGTTTCATATGCCATTGGCGTTGCCGAGCCAACCTCTATCAGCGTGCAGACTTTCGGCACCGGCAAAATGGGTGAGGACGAGCTGGTCGCGCTGATTCGCGACAATTTCGACCTTCGCCCGTATGGCATTTTGCAAATGCTGGATTTGATCAGACCGATTTACAAACCGACCGCTGCCTACGGGCACTTTGGTCGGGAAGACATTGACCTGAGCTGGGAACGTACCGACAAAGCAGACGCTTTGCGCGGTGCCGCC
>QNFK01000003.1 GCA_003645495.1 Gammaproteobacteria bacterium | reverse complement strand
TTGGCGCTCGACAGGCACCATACGACACATAGGAACCTCTATAAACCGACAATTTTTTGTGAGTGCAAGGAAGCGCCGCGCGGAGAACCGCAGTGTATAAATGATACATGAGGATTCGAGCACGGTGCTAACGCCGCAATCGCGAAAAAGGGGCGGCTTATAGAGGTTCCGACTCACCCAGGGTTGAATACGACCATAACGGGCGCATTCTCACAGACCCTGACTTAATACAACAGATGGCCGAACTGGCAAATTTCTTGAAGGCAAATTATACATGAGCAATAACAAACATTGCCGCGTTCTCATCCTGGGATCAGGACCGGCAGGCTATGCTGCCGCAGTCTACGCGGCCAGGGCAAACCTGAAACCTGTCATTGTGACCGGCATGGAACAGGGCGGACAGTTGATGACGACGACCGATGTCGACAACTGGCCCGGCGACGCCGAAGGTTTGCAGGGCCCGGACCTGATGGAGCGGATGCTGAAGCACGTGCAGCGCTACAACACGGAAGTAATCAACGACCATATTAACAAAGCTGATTTGTCCACCAGACCTTTTGTACTTGAAGGCGACTATGGCACTTATACCTGCGACGCACTGATCATCGCAACCGGCGCCACTGCCATGTATCTAGGCCTGCCCTCAGAGGAAGCCTTCAAGGGCCGCGGCGTTTCAGCTTGTGCGACCTGTGACGGATTTTTTTATAAGGGCAAGGATGTCGCAGTTATCGGCGGCGGCAACACCGCAGTCGAGGAAGCGCTGTACCTCAGCAATCTCGCATCGAAAGTAACGTTAGTTCATCGGCGCGACGCGCTGCGCTCGGAGAAAATTCTGCAGGACAATCTTTTCCAGAAAGAGAAAGAAGGCAACGTCGAGATTCTCTGGGATCATATCGTCGACGAAGTGCTTGGTGATGACTCAGGTGTGACCGGATTGCGGGTCCGTAGTACGACTGATTCGAGCAAGACATCTGATGTGGATTTGTCAGGTGTTTTCATTGCAATCGGACATCGGCCAAACACCGAACTTTTCACCGAACAGCTGGATATGAAAAATGGTTACATCATCATCAAGACCGGACTTTCCGGTGACGCGACCGCGACCAGCATCCCGGGCGTGTTTGCAGCAGGAGATGTAGCAGACCAGGTTTACCGGCAAGCAATAACATCAGCTGGTGCGGGCTGCATGGCAGCACTGGACGCAGAAAAGTTTCTTGATGCTGAGGAAACGGCAAGTGGCCCAACAAGTTAATGCGGCTGCCTGACCGATGCAGCTATGCGGGTTGAGATAGCCGAAAGCATAGCCAGCTTCAACGGCCAGGACTGGAACGGCCTGGTCGCAGATCAATACCCTTTCCTGCGCCATGAATTTTTCCTTGCCGCTGAACAAAGCGGATCTGTGTCTGCCGAAACCGGTTGGTCGCCGCGGCATATCGGCCTGTATGATGCCAGGGACAAGCTTTGCGCGGCTATGCCCTTATACGAAAAAACACATTCCTGGGGCGAATTCGTCTTTGACTGGAGTTGGGCGCAGGCCTATGAGCAGGCCGGGTTTCGCTACTATCCAAAACTGGTTTCGGCTGTTCCATTTACACCTGCGCCGAGCACACGCCTGTTAACGGCAGATGACAATCACAAGCCTGAACTGATTGGCGCTGCACTCGATTATGCGCAGGCGAGCGGCAATTCATCGTTACATGTTCTGTTTCCACTGGAAGACGAACTCACTGTCCTGGAAAAACAGGGACTCAAGTTGCGCAAGGATTGCCAGTTTCACTGGCACAATAATAATTACAAAACGTTTGACGATTTTCTGGCAACGTTTAATGCCACAAAACGCAAGAAAGCGAAACGGGACCGGCGACATGTTGCGGAACAGGGTATTCACTTTCGCTGGTTGAAAGGAAATGAAATTGATCGCGCGACCTGGTCCGATGTCTATCAACTAATCAGCCTGACTTTTCTTCGTCGTGGCTCCATGCCCTATTTCAGCGAGGATTTTTTTCTCGCAGTATCAGAAACAATGCCGGAAAATATTGTTGTAGTACTTGCCGAGAAAAATCGCATGCCGGTCGCTGCTGCAATTTTTTATGCGAGCGAACATGCATTGTATGGGCGCTACTGGGGCAGCGACTCGCACTACAACGCACTGCATTTTGAGACCTGTTACTACCAGGGCATCGATTACTGCATTGCGCAGAAAAAGCAACTCTTTGAACCGGGAACCCAGGGCGAGCACAAACTCAGCCGGGGGTTCAGGCCGGTCGCGACCTGGTCGGCGCACTGGCTCGCGCGCCCGGAATTCTTCGCGGCAGTAGGCAATTACCTTGATGCGGAAGAACGGCATATTGATCGTTACATTGAAGCTGCTGGTGAACACAGTCCTTACCGATCAAAACCAGCCGAAGATGCGCAAGAACCACAATCATGAAGTCACCACGCATCACATGGATCAGCAGCGAAGACCCGCCGGAAGCATTTCCGGACGTAGCCTCGGCGTTCGACAGTCCCGATGGTCTACTGGCCGCCGGTGGCGATCTGTCAGAGGAGCGTCTGCTGTATGCATACCGCCATGGAATCTTCCCCTGGTTCGATGAAGGCCAGCCGATTCTGTGGTGGTCTCCGGATCCACGCTGCGTCATTCGACCGGGCGAATTTCATATTTCCCGAAGATTGCGCCGCTACCTGCGCCAAAGTGGCTTCAAAATCAGTTTCAATACGGCATTCAACGAAGTAATAGCAAAGTGTGCTGAAGATCGTGATGGTCAGCAAGGTACGTGGATTACCACCGGGATGACGGATGCCTATTCAATCCTGCACAGAAACGGCTGGGCGCACTCTGTTGAAGTCTGGTCAGAAGGCGACCTGTGTGGCGGGCTGTACGGGCTTGCGATCGGCAAGGCGTTTTTTGGCGAATCGATGTTCAGCCGTCACAGCAACGCATCCAAGGCGGCGATGACTGCATTGTGCCAACTGCTCAGTGAAGCAGGCTTTGCAGTCCTGGACTGCCAGGTCGAGTCACCACACCTTTTGGGCCTCGGCGCCAGACTGATACCACGAACCGAATTCGCGACAATGCTGTCTGCGGCTTGCGAACCGCAATCTCAGCTCCTCACGTTTCCTGCAGGACGGGTCAAAATTACTGATTTTAATTGCTAAACAGGGCTTGTCGCATTGCAATAAACCGCATGTTTCTGCACAATGCGCCAGCCTTAGCAACCAGTGATCATAGTAAATTGGCTAAAGAAGAAGCTCTGCAGATGGAAGGTGTGGTTACCGAAACCCTGCCCAATACGACTTTTCGTGTTGAGCTGGAGAACGGCCACGTCGTAACTGCGCACATTTCAGGAAAAATGCGTAAGAATTACATCCGCATTCTCACCGGTGACAAGGTCACGGTTGAACTCACGCCATATGATCTGAGCAAGGGCCGCATCACCTATCGCGGCAGATAGACAAGGAAATCGCGGCGGGACGCCGCTCCCACGATTTTTTTACTTCTCCGGCAGGTGTGCCAATTCCTTGCGATTCGGCTCAGCAGTGAGTTTTAGCTGGCCATCGTCATCAACCGTAATACGCACGTGTCCACCGTCTGCGAGATTGCCGAATAACAGCTCCTCTGCCAGCGGGCGTTTGATATGTTCCTGGATAATTCGCGCCATCGGCCGCGCACCCATTTTTGGGTCGTAGCCACGATCGGCAATCCAGTCGCGCGCTGTATCGTCGAGTTCCAGCGTCACATCGTTTGAACCCAGTTTTGCTTCCAGCTCAACCACCAGTTTATCCACAACACGGGCGATAGAATGCGCATCCAGGGATGCAAACTGGATAATCGCATCCAGGCGGTTGCGAAATTCCGGTGTGAAGGACTTTTTGATTATTTCCATGCCATCGGCGCTGTGATCCTGCTGCATGAAGCCAATGGAGGCACGACTCATTTCCTGGGCGCCTGCGTTAGTCGTCATCACAATAATGACATGGCGGAAGTCTGCCTTGCGGCCGTTATTGTCCGTCAGCGTGCCGTGATCCATAACCTGCAGCAACAGGTTGAAGACTTCGGGGTGCGCCTTTTCGATTTCGTCAAGCAAGACGACTGCATGTGGATTTTTGGTAACCGCTTCTGTCAGCAGGCCGCCCTGATCAAAGCCTACATATCCGGGCGGTGCACCGATCAATCTTGAGACCGTATGTCGCTCCATGTATTCGGACATGTCAAAACGGATCAGTTCGACACCCATCACCATTGCAAGCTGCCGGGTGACTTCAGTCTTGCCGACGCCGGTCGGACCGGAAAACAGGAATGAGCCAACCGGCTTCGTGTCTTCGCTAAGACCGGAGCGAGACATCTTGATTGCGGCACTAAGCGCCTCAATAGCGGCATCCTGACCGAAGATTGATAACTTGAGGTCGCGTTCAAGCGTACGCAATACATCTCTGTCCGATGTCGATACGCTTTTCGGCGGGATACGCGCCATTTTCGCAATCACATTCTCAACCATCGTAACCGTGACCCGGTCTTCGCGTTCAGCTTCCGGTTTCAGGCGCAAGCTGGCGCCAGCTTCATCGATTACATCGATCGCCTTGTCCGGCAATCGCCGATCATTAATATGTTTCGCCGCAAGCTCAGCGGCAGCTTCCAGCGCCTCGTTGTCGTACCTGACGCCGTGATGCTCTTCAAAACGGCTTTTCAGGCCACGCAGAATTGCTATGGTTTCCTCGAGGCTCGGCTCGGGAACATCTATCTTCTGGAAACGACGCGCCAGCGCATGGTCTTTTTCGAAGACGCCACGATACTCAGCATAAGTTGTTGACCCAATGCAACGGATGTCACCATTCGCCAGCACGGGTTTGATCAGGTTTGACGCATCCATGACGCCACCAGATGCAGCGCCTGCACCTATAACCGTATGAATTTCATCAATAAAAAGGATTGCCCCGGGATCGTCGCTGACCTCCTTGATCACTGCTTTCAGGCGCTTTTCGAAATCACCGCGATACTTCGTCCCCGCGATCAGCGTGCCCATATCGAGCGCGTAAATAGTCGCGTCATGCAGAACTTCCGGCACACGCTCTTCGGTGATCATGCGTGCCAGGCCTTCGGCGAGTGCGGTTTTGCCGACACCGGCATCACCTACGTACAGTGGATTGTTCTTTCGCCGCCGACAAAGAATCTGCACCGTTCTTTCGATTTCAATTTCGCGGCCAATCAGTGGATCGATCTTGCCGTCAATTGCCAGCTGATTCAGGTTGGTTGCATATTTTTCCAGCGCGCTGGAACCTGCCTCCTCTTCGCCTTCGACGGCAGCCGGCTGATCTTCGTCACGGCTCTCTCCAGGCACTTGCGGCAAGCCATGTGAAATGTAATTCACAACATCAAGTCGGGAAATGTCCTGCAAGCCGAGAATGTAAACAGCCTGGGACTGCTTTTCACTAAAGATCGCAACCAGCACATTGACCCCGGTAACTTCTTTCTTGCCGCTGGACTGAACGTGATAGACAGCGCGCTGCAGTACGCGTTGGAAACCAAGCGTTGGCTGAACGTCGCCCTCGTCACCCAGGGGTATAAGTGGCGTTGCTTCATCAATAAATTCTGCCAACTGCCGCCGCAATCGCTCAACGTCACAATCACATGCCTTGAGAACTTCGTGAACTTTGGGAATATCCAGCAACGCAAGCAGCAAGTGCTCAACCGTCAGAAACTCGTGACGACGATCGCGGGCACTCAGTGAGGCCTCGCTAAGACAAAATTCCAGTTCGCTGTTCAACATTCCTCAGTGCCCTGCTCAATAAAACAAATGTCCTTGATAGCCCAGCGAAAAACGCAGTTTCTCGTTGGGCTGCGTGCGGTACATGGATGTACCGCCATTTTCGATGGCATCAAGCCATCGAAAATGGGAGCAAACCGAAAACCACGTTTTTCGGTTTGCGATGTTGGAAAAGCCATGAATGGCTTTCTCCAACAATGGATTAAAGTTCTTCCATCGTACACAACAACGGGTGCTGCTGCTGCTGCGCAATGCCGGTGACCTGCGCTACTTTCGTCTCGGCAATTTCATAATTGTAAGTGCCACAAATACCCTTGCCCTTGGTATGCACCTCAAGCATTACACGGGTCGCCTTGTTGCGCTCCATGGCAAACACGGACTCAAGTACTTCCACGACAAATTCCATCGGCGTAAAGTCGTCATTGATCAGGACAACGCGATATAATGGCGGCCGCTTGAGCTTGGGAACTGCTTCTTCGACGGCAAGTTCGTGGCCGCCGTTTGGGTTAGTGCCAGATGAATTTTTTTCGGTCATAACTGTCTGAATCCGCGTATTGCATGTAATGATGCCTGTTGCCGCGTTTTACTGGTAAAAAGCGCGCAAGGTCATTATATATGGGCCCGCGACGCGGTTCTCCAAGCCCGGTTCGCACTATTGCGGAAAGTTTTTTCGCCGGGCCACAAATCATAATTCAAATAATAATGAGGAATAAGGGGTATATACTTGGGGTATATAGGTTTTTTGTGTCTGTTTGCTTGTTTCTGAGGGGTGTCAAACCTTATTATCATGTTGCTGCGTTTAAAGGTTAATTATCAGCGGGACCCAGATTCCCGCTGTAGCAACGTGCCAGGGTCATACCGAACATGACAATTGAAGCAAAATGGTCTGATTTCAGTAGCTTAGACACCGAGCGCATGCTCGTGGCCGGCACTCAGCTGTTGCCCCGCTGGATCACCATGGCGCTGGTTGTGGCTATTGCCTGGCAGCTTGCGCGCATTATCTGGATGTTGATGCCCGGATCCTCGACCGGAGACCTGATAATCGCACCACCCGTGCAAATAGCGCGTGCTGCCAGTACCGGAGGCGCTGCGGCTGATGTCCAAAGCATTGCAAATGCGCATATTTTCGGCGAAGCAAGCGCTGAGAGCGTCGTTGTGGTGCCACAGGAAAGCCACGAAAACCTGGCGGAAACGAGGCTCAGCCTTGAGTTGAAAGGCACCCTGGCATCCGGGGATGAAGCCACCTCGATCGCGATCATTGCAGATGCCAGCAAAGAGGAAAAAATCTACTCCATAAAAGACACGGTTGCGCCGGGAGCTACATTACATGCCGTGTATGCCGATCGGGTCGTGCTCAACCGCGCTGGCAACCTGGAAGTCCTGAAACTGCCGAAAGATTTTCCGCAGGGAACGGTACGCACGCGGCGTAGTGCTACGACCGTCAGTCGTGCCGCCAGCAGCCCGCAAAGTATCCAGAATGTCGTTACGCAAAACGTGACCAAGCTTGCGGATGTCATTCGACCAACGCCCTATTATGTATCCGGCCAGATGCAGGGTTACCGGGTTTACCCGGGTCGTGATCGCAAACAGTTTGCAGCGTTGGGGCTGCGTCCTGGTGACCTCATTAAGGACATCGATGGCGCCGCACTGACCAATCCGCAGCAGGCAACACAGATATTTCAAAGCCTTGGCGACAAGGAGCAGGTATCTGTCACGGTCGAACGCAATGGCCAGCCGGAAGTGCTGGTTTTGAATACCGCCCAGTTGGAACTGAACGGCAACAAATGAAGGAACTGAAAATAGTGCCCAGATCGCATTCTCACCGCCAACAACGAGCATCGCTGTCTTTGCTGTTGTTTCTTTTCGTTGCGCCATTGGTTAGCGCACAGGAACCGACGATTACGCCAAATTATCGCGATGCCGATATTCGCCAGATCGTTGAGGCGGTTGGTGAGGTCACTGGCAAGAACTTCATCCTGGACCCGCGGATTCAGGCGAAAGTCACCATGCTTTCATCGACTCCAATGTCACCGGAGGCTTTTTACGAAGCATTCCTGTCGATCCTCGAGGTGAACAAGTATGTAGCGATTACCACCGGGGACATCGTCAAGATCATTCCGGACGCCAGCGCACGTCAGTACTCCGGTTTGTTAAGTACAGATGGTGCTGCCAGCGAAGACATCGTGACGCAGGTAATTCAGGTACGAAATGTGGGTGCTGCGCAGCTGGTACCAATTTTGCGACCGCTGATTCCGCAATACGGACACCTCGCTGCTCATCCGGGGTCAAATATGCTGATCATTTCCGACCGTGCGGGAAACGTTGAAAGGATGATGCGCATTATCCGCCGGATCGACCAGTCAAACGATGAGGAAATTGAAATCGTTCCGCTTGAGCATGCTTCTGCGACTGAGGTGGTTCGTGTCCTGACGGCGCTGACCCAAGCGCCACGCGCAGACGGACTGCCGGTGACAACAAGTCTGGTTGCGGACGCGCGCACCAACAGCATCCTGATCGGTGGCGACAAGAGTGGACGTCTTCGATTGCGGGCACTGGTAGCGCACCTCGATACACCACTGGAAGCTGGCGGTGACAGCCAGGTCAGATATCTTCGTTACGCAGACGCAGAAGAATTGGCAACCAAGCTGCAACAGCATTTCACGCAACAGGCGACAGCGGATGGCGCCGCACCGACAGCTAACTCCGGCGCAGATGTGAGTGTCTGGGCCGACTTGCAAACCAATGCAATCGTTGTGAATGCTCCACCCAAGATGATGCGTTCACTGATGAGCATCGTCGATAAACTCGACATTCGTCGCGCGCAGGTGCTGGTCGAGGCCATTATCGTTGAGGTGCAGCAAGACAAGTCGACACAACTTGGCGTTACCTGGGCAATTGATGGCAGCGGCGCCAATAGTCCAATTGGCGTTACCAATTTCCCCAGCAGTGGCCCGGGTGTCGTGCAACTTGCCGGCGCAATTGGGAGCGGCGGCGAAAATATCGATCCGGGCGGCCTTATTGGCGAGGGCATAACACTTGGCATTGGTCGCCTTGTAGATTCAGGCACCAGCTTCGCGGCAATCCTGCATGCCTTGCAGGGCGATGCCAATACGAACATCATTTCCACGCCGCCGATCGTAACCACTGATAACGAAGAAGCCAGCCTCAACGTTGGGCAGGAAGTGCCGTTCGTAACCGGCTCTTTCTCAAATACGGGTAGCGTCGGCGGTGCGGTCAATCCGTTTCAAACAATTCAACGCGAGCAGGTCGGCGTCAAGCTGGTTATTACGCCGCAGATTAATGAGGGCAATTCACTGTTACTGAAAATTTCTCAGGAGATTTCAAGTATTGCCCAGGCAGCTACCGGTGCGGTCGATCTGGTCACCAATGAACGGATTATTGAAACCACGGTGATCGTCGAAGATGGTGAAATCCTCGTACTTGGTGGTTTGCTCGAGGACACCTTGCGTGAAAGCGATCAGAAAGTACCGATCCTCGGCAGCATCCCCATTATTGGTAATCTGTTCCGCACTCGTAAGACAGACAAAGTCAAGACCAACCTGATGGTTTTTATTCGCGCGAAAATTTTGCGCGACAGCGTGCAAACAGCGTTTGAAACCAACGCCAAGTACAACATGATTCGAGACTTGCAGGAGCGCAATAAAAAGGGAGTCGGGCTAATGCCTGGCGCAGAACGCCCGGTATTGCCGCCGCTTGACGACTACGAGAAGACTCCGCCGGTTGAAACAAACGCAACCCCTGACACCGATCAATAAGCAACGGTTGCCGAATTTCGAGCATGGATAGCAATACTGAAATCGTTCTGGAAGTCGAGCCCGAAGAGAACGGCGACATCTTCACCGACAGCGAGCCCGATGCACGCGCACTCCCCTTTTCATTCGCCAAACGGCACGGCGTGCTTATTCGTGAATTCAAGGACGGTATCGCCGATACCATCTACAGGGCTGGCGCATCTCCATTGAGCCTCGCCGAAGCGCGAAGATTTGCTGGCGTCCCGCTGCAACTGACACGCGTTACCAGCGAGGCATTCGATGGCATGTTGCAACAAACTTATGAACAAGGCAGTCATAAAGCCATGCAAATGGTTGGCGACCTGGATGAGCACACTGATCTGCTTCAGGTAGCACAGGAACTACCTGAACCTTCAGATCTTCTCGAGAGTGACGATGACGCGCCTATCATCCGCTTTATCAATGCGGTTCTGACCGAAGCGGTCAAAGAGAATGCCTCGGACGTACACATCGAGCCCTACGAGAACCGACTCGTTGTGCGATTTCGAATTGACGGTGTATTGCAGGAAGTTTTGCAGACCCGGCGCGCACTGGCGCCACTGGTTGTGTCACGAATCAAGGTGATGTCAAAACTGGACATTGCCGAAAAGCGCCTGCCTCAGGATGGACGTATCTCTTTGAAGATTGCGGGCCGCGCAGTCGATGTTCGTGTATCGACAATGCCCTCGGGCCACGGCGAGCGAGTTGTATTGCGATTACTCGACAAACAGGCTGGCCGTCTCGACCTTAAGTCTCTGGGCATGGATGAAAAGTCAATGAACGTTATTGACGACCTGATTCATAAGCCGCATGGCATTATCCTCGTAACCGGGCCAACAGGATCCGGCAAAACGACTACGCTGTACGCCGCACTGGCGCGAATCAATGACAACACGCGCAACATCATGACGGTGGAAGACCCAATCGAGTATTTCATCGATGGTATCGGCCAGACCCAGGTGAATACCAAGGTCGAAATGACGTTCGCGCGCGGACTTCGCGCAATCTTGCGTCAGGACCCCGACGTTGTGATGGTCGGAGAAATTCGTGACCTGGAAACAGCAGAAATCGCGGTCCAGGCGAGCCTGACCGGTCACCTGGTTCTTTCGACGCTGCATACCAATACTGCAGCGGGCGCGGTTACCCGACTGCGTGACATGGGTATCGAGCCATTCCTGTTGTCATCGAGCCTGATTGGTGTACTTGCGCAGCGTCTCGTACGCGTACTTGATGACGACACCAAAGTACCCTACCCCGCCAGGGATTATGAATGCCGTACTCTGGGTCTCGATCCGGCTGATCCGCCGACACTGTTCCGACCACAGAGCGAAGATTCCGTTGGCTTTCGTGGGCGGACCGGCATCTACGAACTGATCTCCGTGGATGACGCAATGCGCACAATGATTCATGACGGCGCCAGTGAACAGCAACTTGAGAAATACGCACGAACGATGAGCCCGAGCATCAGGGATGACGGCCAGCGTCGCGTACTCGAGGGTACAACGACACTGGAAGAAGTCTTGCGCGTTACTCGCGCAGACTAATATTGAAAAATGCGCCAGCGTATAATTTCAATTAACCCGTCGTGCTGAGATACTTTCATGGGCGCATTTGAATTCGTAGCACTCGATCAAAAAGGCAAGGAGTCGAAAGGACTTCTTGAGGGCGATACGCCCAAACACGTACGCCAGATCCTTCGTGACCGTCAGCTTCTGCCAATTAGCGTCAACGAAGTTACCAAAAAGGAATCGCGCACCCAGGGGAAACTCTCTATTCGCCGCGGATTGTCAGCAAGCGACCTCGCTCTGCTGACCCGGCAACTTGCGACCCTGGCGCAATCCGGATTACCGCTCGAAGAATCTCTGCTCGCGGTCAGTCAGCAAAACGAAAACCCGAGAACGCAAAGTATTCTGATGGGTGTTCGGTCGCGCGTCATGGAGGGACATAGCCTGGCTGCCGGCCTGGCCGACTTTCCACACGCGTTTCCCCAACTTTACCGGGCAACCGTTGCCGCTGGTGAACAATCCGGTCACCTGGACGCAGTGCTTGAACGGCTTGCTGAATTCACGGAAACGCGGCAACAACTGCAACAGCAGATACGCAACGCGTTAATTTATCCAATTGCGTTGATCGTAACCGCGGTCGGCATTATCAGCTTCATGCTCGCCTACGTTGTACCCAAAGTCGTCTATATTTTCGAGAACTATGATCAGGAACTTCCGCTTCTGACCAGGATCATGATTGCCTCCAGCGATTTCATTCGCGGCTACTGGTTCATTCTTATTCTCGTCATCGTAGGCTTGATATTCGGCATGCGCCACCTGCTCAAAAAAGACGGGCCCAAGCGAAAGTACCATCATCTCTTACTACGCCTGCCGCTAATCAGCAAACTAACCCGTGGTATCAATACCGCGCGCTTCACCCAGACATTGAGCATTCTTGCCGGCGCCGGTGTGCCGATTCTGGAATCCCTGCACATCGCATCGCAGGTCGTGGTTAATTTGCCGATGCGAGAGGCAGTTGAGGAAGCTGCTTTGCGTATTCGTGAGGGCGCGATGATCAGCAGATCACTGGCCGCAAGCAAGTTATTTCCGCCAATGACCACACACCTCATTTCCAGCGGTGAAGCCAGCGGCAGGCTGGAAGAAATGCTGGCGCATGCCGCAAAAAACCAGGAGCGTGAAGTCAATGGATTGATCGCAGCGATGCTCGGCATCATGCAGCCATTAATGGTCATTATCATGGCTGCCATAGTGCTGATGATTGTGCTCGCGATTCTCTTACCCATATTCGAGCTCAATAATCTGATCCGTTAGCAGCGATATCCCGTCGCTAAATTTATAGCCCACAATATGCACTTTCCAGATAATTAAAAAAGTGTCTAGGGTGCGCTTGCGCGGCCCCGGTATTCGCGGTATACAAACCATAAGTAGCTCACAGGTGTTTGCAATTTCTTAATATTGATCTGATCTTTTCTTGGGGTTCGTGACAATGAACAGTGAAGTTGACAGTAAAGCGGGTGACCCGGATTCGAATGTCGATGACGAAGCACGCGATGATTTTGATGATACAGAGTCCGTCGAAACAGCGGTTTTGACTGAACCTGTAGTCACGGACAATGTTGGAGATGTATCGGTCGAAATCAATGTTGAAGAATTGATCGCTGATATTGAAAGCGAGAATGACGAAGATGCGGCACGAAAAAAGGAAGTTCGGCGGCGTCTTGAAGAAATGGCTGAAGAGAAATCGTTCGAAGACACCTACGCAATCGACCTTGGTGAGAAGGTCAAATAGAGTCGGCGATTAGCGAAAGTTTCTTGATTTAACCATCAACTCCCCCAACAATTCACTGTGATCGATCAGCCTTCGCGCAATAACGTGAATCACTTTTCCTTCTTTTTGTAGTTCCCCTTCGACACCCAGCAGACGCGCGTTCAACAGTACGTCGCGCTGCTCATCGGCTATTTTTTTCCACACAATCAGGTTGCTGCAGCCGGTCTCATCTTCAATCGTGATGAAGGTAACGCCACTGGCGGTACCCGGGCGTTGTTTGGTAATCACCAGGCCTGCGATCCTGATATTCCTGCCCGATACCAATGCTGGCAGGCGATCGGCAGCAACATAACGATACGCATCAAGATGTGCCCGGATAAGCGCCATTGGATGGCGTCCAAGCGTCAACCCGAGGCTCTGGTAGTCTGCAACGATGTCCTGGCCCTCTGTTGGCCGCTTGAGCATGGGTAGGGCCTCATAGCGATCCATCGATGTGAACAGTGGTGTTGGCTCCTCAACACCCGCAACCGCCCAGCGCGCCTTGTGCCGGTGTCCAGCAAGCGTTTTCAGGGCTCCGGCTGCCGCCCGTGCGCTGAGTTCGCTGCGATTCAGGCCAGCGCGCTCGAGTAATTGCTGGATGCTCTCGTACCGGTCTTTGGCTCTCTCTGTAACGATCGCTTGTCCCGCCACTGCAGACAAACCCTTGATCTGTCGCAAGCCGAGCCGTAATGCAGGTTGACCACCGTCGGTACGCTCCAGGCTCGAGTCCCAGTCACTGCGGTTCACATCGGCAGGGCGTACTTCGACGTCGTGGCGGCGTGCATCCTGGGTAAGCTGCGAGGCCGAATAAAAACCCATTGGCTGGCTGTTGAGTAATGCACAGGTAAATGCAGCCGGTGTATGACATTTGAGCCAGCAGGAGACATACACGAGCAAAGCAAAACTGGCCGAATGCGATTCCGGAAAACCGTATTCACCGAAGCCCAGTATTTGCTGGAATATCTGCCGGGCAAATTCTTCCGTGTAACCTCGCTCAAGCAGACCGTGTATCAGTTTTTTCTCGAACGGGCCCAGTCCACCACGTCGTTTCCAGGCTGCCATCGCACGCCTTAAACGATCCGCCTCCCCTGGCGTAAATCCGGCCGCAACCACTGCCAGCTGCATGACCTGTTCCTGGAAAATCGGCACCCCAAGCGTACGTTGTAATACTTCCCTGACCGCCTCGCTCGGATACTCAACCGCTTCCTCGCCACTGCGCCGGCGCAGGTAGGGATGCACCATGTCACCCTGTATCGGGCCCGGGCGAATGATCGCAACTTCAACCACCAGGTCGTAATAACAGCGCGGTTTTAGTCGTGGCAACATCGCCATCTGTGCACGCGATTCAATCTGGAAGACCCCCATCGTGTCTCCATCACAGATCATGTCGTAAACAAGCGGGTCTTCGGCAGGCACAGTCGCCAGGCTGTAATCCCGTCCGTCATATTCCCTGATCAGGTCGAAGCTGCGCCGAATGGCAGTCAACATACCGAGACCCAGGACATCCACTTTCAGGAGACCGAGATCTTCCAGATCATTCTTTTCCCATTGAATCACCGTCCGATCCGCCATCGATGCGTTCTCGACCGGCACCAGGGTCGACAGTGGCCCGTTTGAAATCACGAAACCACCAACGTGTTGCGACAGGTGCCGTGGAAAACCCATCAGTTGCCGAACGAGGTATAACAATCGTTGCATTACCGGGCTGGCCGGATCCAGGCCGGCTTCCCGCACACGACTGTCATCCACCTCCTTGCCATCCCACCATTGCATTGACTTCGCCAGTCGGTCGCCCTGCAAGCCGCTAAGACCCAGTGCTTTGCCAACGTCGCGTAGTGCGCTGCGCGGCCGGTAAGTAACGACAGTAGCAGCGAGCGCCGCTCTTTCCCGACCGTATTTCCGGTAGATGTACTGAATCACCTCTTCGCGTCGTTCGTGCTCGAAATCGACGTCTATGTCCGGTGGTTCATTGCGTTCCCGGGAAATAAAACGTTCAACCAGGGTTGCCATACGCTCGGGATCAACTTCCGTGATGCCGAGACAAAAACAGACTGCGGAGTTCGCCGCCGAACCGCGTCCCTGGCAAAGAATATTTTGCTGCCTGGCATAGGTGACGATGTCATACACCGTTAGAAAAAATGGTTCGTATGCAAGATCGCGAATCAATTCCAGTTCATGCTCTACCAGTGCAACGACTTTGTCCGGCACACCGCCCGGCCAGCGCCGCGCCATGCCCTCCTCGCTTAACTGCCGCAAATAGCTGCTCGGCGTCTCACCCGCCGGCACCAGCTCATCGGGATACTCATAACGTAATTCGTCAAGGGAAAATTGCGTGGCATCTGCAATTCGCAACGTTTCCTGTAACAGATCGGCCGGATAAATCTCACTGATAACGGCACGCGATCGCAGGTAGCGCTCACCGTTGGGATACAAAGCGAAGCCAGCCCGATCGAGTGTCAGGCCTGTACGTATTGCGGTAACGGTATCCTGTAACGCACGCCGTTCCCGGCAGTGCATATGTACATCGCCGCTGGCAACAAGCGGCAGACCAAGTGCTTTTCCTAAACTTCGCAGGTGACTGATACGCTGGCGGTGCAAGCCATCTGCCAGCAATTCCACCGCTATCCACAGTCGCTTGTGAAAAGCGTCAAGTATCCACTTGTCCGCAACCTCCAGCTGTAATTGATTACCGGGAACCCATAACAGGAGACAGTCGCACAACCCGTCACTGAAGTTGTCGGCAGTCAGTTTGTAACTGCCCTTCTCTGCCGCACGCCGGCCGTTCGTAATGAGCTGGCACAATTGTGTATAACCTGCGTGATTTTGTGCCAGCACCACGAGTTTCAAACCACTTTCAAGTCGAAACTCCGAGCCGATAATTAGTTTTTCAAGTCCGCAGTCTTTCGCAGTGACGTGCGCACGCACAATGCCCGAGACTGAACATTCATCCGTGATAGCCAGCGCCGCATAACCCAGTTGTGCGGCTGTCTCTACCAGCTCTTCCGGGTGAGACGCCCCCTTAAGAAAAGTGAAATTACTGAGTGCGTGCAATTCGGCATAGGTCGTCATCCGAATATCCCATGCAAATACCAGGCACCGTCCTCCCTGCTGCGATTCTGGTACACCCATAGATGTACGCCTTTCGTATTACGTGCGACAAAATAATCCCTGGCGATACCATCATCGTCCCACCAACCTGTTTCCAGGCGCTCAGGTCCATCGAGCAAGGTTAAAGTGCCCTGGTAAAAAGGCAGATTTTGCCGCGTCGTGAGCAACTCAGGTTCGCGCAGCATCCACAAAGGTCTGCGCAATATCAGGCTGTTATTACGTTGCATCTCTGTTAGCTGCGAATAATCAGCGCCCTGGTAACCCGGCACACTGGCACAACGCGGCACGTCGGCAACTGCGCTCCGGGAGCTCCATGCGTATTGCGGACGGTGCTCGGCAACCGTCATAACACCGTGGACCGATTCTGCACCGATGTACGCACCCAGGCGTTCCGCAAGTTGCGTGAGTGACGTGCTTTGTTGCTGTGTCACCTGCCCCGTAAAAGGCAGGATGCCGGTCTTTGCAGAAAAGGGCTGGCCCTGATCAGCACAGAGTTGCATGGCTATGACCGGCTCGGGCAAATCCAGGCGCTCGAATTTTATTGCGAGTAAATCATACCAATGCTGTACAGCCCGATCGGCCTGCACACAACCTAACGCTAAATGTGTTGCTGGCGCCCGCAAATGAAAAAAACTGAACTGCACATGTTGTACCGCCATTTGCCGCGTCAGCAAAAAATGCTCCAGCCTGACCAGCAGTTCCTGGCAGGCATTCAGCAACAAGGTGCTGTCACTCTGCTCTGCATCTAATTCGTATTCTGCCGCAAAGCGCTCCGGGGTCCGATAACTCGTACGCGGATCCGGCAAGCGATCGAGGGCCCGGTCAAGCTGCAGTAACCTCGATGCACCAAAGCGCTTCGCGAAACCCGCCCGGGGCAGCCGCAGGCAATCACCAACGGAGGTAACACCCATGCCGCTTAAAGACGCACAAACAGAATCCGGCCAGTTGAGACAGGATAGCGGCAACGGCGCCAGCTTCCCGGCGAGGTTCTGTGGATCACGGATACAGACCTTACGCCCGGCTCTTGCCAGCCAACTGGCTGCAAGTGGTGTCGGCGCAATAGCAATCGCCGCACTGAAACCCTGGCTTTCCAGGCTTAAGGTGATGCGTTGGCGTAGCGCCTTTAAGCCGCCAAACAACTGCAAACTGCCGGCAATCTCCAGCAGTAACAGCGAAGGTGCTTCGATACAGACACAAGAGGTGAATTTTTCAGCCCAGCCTGCAAGCTCGCGCGATACCTGTGCTTCCCGCTGCGGATTTCTTTCTGCAAAGCCAAGCGTCGGCAAAAGCGCCAGCGCTGCGTTAACCGATAACCCCGGCCCGATACCTGCGGCTGTGGCTTTTGCATTCACCAGTAAGATTTTTCGTATGCCCTGCTTGTCTTCAAACACGGCAAAGGCTTCTGCAACATCGCTCACTGCTTCCAGCGCCAGTGCCGGCAAATAAATACACAGCCATAAACGCTGCACAGGATTAGCCCGCAGCGGTGGTGGATGAACCTGCTCTGCTGGTGCCAGCAGAAACGATTGTTGTTCAGGTGCCGGGCGATACTGCCCTCGCCCACCTTTTACAGAGGGAGTCGGGGTGACTTCCCGTGAAATCGCAGGCGGTTTATCCGAGACAGGCACAAGGAATCTCTATAAACCCGCATAGTCCTGTACTACGGCGGGCCTGCCGCCGCGACTCTTCAGGATGCCGAGATCTGTGCCCTTCTCGCCAGGCTTGAGCTGGACCCGTAAAGCCGCAGCAGATGGCTGCGACAGCACGCTTAATGAGCGAAAGGCGATTGCCCAGCTTTGCCCCTTCTCTGCAGCAAGCTGTAAACGTCGACTGGCGGTTGTGTCATTGAAGGCATCAGACCACAACAGGACAGCCGCACAATTACCGGAAGACAAAGCCTGTTCAGCAGCCCATAAAGCCTCTGCAGGCTTCCTCGGTCGCACAATCAGCACCCGCGAAAGATTAACGCCCCATTGCAGCAATGCCGGTGGGTAGGGTTCGAAAGGCGGCGCTATCCAGGCAATCCAGCGCGCCTGGGCATCATCTTCTGGCTGGCTCAAGCGTGCCAGTGCCGGCATCAAAAGCGCTAACTCGCCGGTGCCATAGTATTCCAACAGAATTTCGGTCAGGGCGTGTTGTGGCCAGCCACCACCGGGCAGATGCTGATCGAGCTTCGGATAACCACTGGCAAGACCCTGCCAGCCTGGCTTATTCAGACTGCCGGCAGCCGCTTGTCCGCGCCAGAGACGCGGGTTCTGCAGCAATTTCTCAAGCGCATCATTCACTGCTAGTGGTCCAACCAGGTAGGTTTGATGGGTTCAGCGAGTTGTGAAGCGTTTGGCCGCTAGGCGCGTCTCGCCGGCAATGGCGTGTCCTTGCCAAGGGGCGCAACACCGCGGACGAGCGCTTCACGACTCGCCCGAAGGGAGCCACCCGGATAATCCAATACGGCGTTGCAGCCCTTGTAAAGGACACGCCATTCACTGCAGACTGCGCCTTATCTTGAATCATCCGGGTGACTCTGAACCCATCAAACCTACCTGGTTGGACCACTTGCATTATCTGTTAATGAAGCATTTGTTAGTGGAGCGGCATGCCGTCACGGATAACGCCGACAACAACCCCTTCAATCACCATCGTCTGCTCGCTCAGGTCCACCCGTATCGGCTCAAAATCCTCATTCTCGGGTAGCAACCAGACGATTTTGCCGTCCTGCCGGTAGCGCTTGACGGTAACTTCGTCCTCAACCCGGGCCACCACAATCTGCCGGCTGCGCACTTCAGGCGTCCGGTGTACGGCAACGAGATCGCCATCAAGAATGCCTGCATTGCGCATACTCATGCCTTCAACACGCAACAGGTAGTGTGGCTTGGGATTAAAAAGCGCCTGGTCGATCTTGTAATGCGTCTCTATATGCTCCTCGGCGAGGATCGGGCTGCCGGCAGCCACCCTGCCAATCAGCGGCAGACCAAGCTGATCACGCAGCGAGTCTTTCAGCTGAATGCCCCGCGATGCACCCGGTAACAACTCCAGCACGCCTTTCTTCTGCAAGGCTCGCAGGTGTTGCTCGGCGGCATTCGCTGACTTGAAACCGAGCTGTCTGGATATCTCGGCACGTGTGGGAGGCATGCCATATTCAGCTATAAAGTCTTGAATTAACTCGAGAATTTGTTTTTGTCGGGGAGTGAGCTGGCGCATCTTAAGGGACCTGTATAAATAAACAGTAGTGTCGTTTTATACAGCTTTTTTTTCATCAATGCAATTTTCTTCTACCCTATCGAAAATGCAGTGGCCGGGCTGCGCCCGCCACAAATTTTCACCGTTAAACTTTATGCATATCGACCCAGCTTTGCTGACCGATATTTTATCCGCAACACTTCGATCAACTTATACTGTCGACCCCGGCAGAAAAACATCAGCAGAAAAAAGTAGCCCACGTCGGCAAACAGCGACAATTGCTGAAAAAACAATGATTTTCATTGAAGCGAAGGGAACTTTAGGAAATAATGCGCCTGCAGTTTTATCCCAACAGAGGAATTTTGGATGATGATTAAGAAAGTATTGAAAGTAAGCGCAATTGCGCTCGTTCTGGGCGTAGCCTCTGGTTGCGCCAGCCAGGCAGCAGTTGATGCTGCACAGGCTACAGCAGACGGCGCAGCAAGAGATGCTGCAGCAGCCAAATCGGCAGCTGAAGCTGCTCGTGCATCAGCTGACAGCGCAAGCCAGACAGCTGCAAGTGCACAGAGCACGGCAGATCAGGCTTTGTCAGCAGCAACAGAAGCACAAAATTGCTGTGATGCAAACCGTGATCGTCTGGAACGCATGTTCCAGAAATCAATGTCCAAGTAGCTTAAGACTACCCAAGCATTTATTCTGACGCCGCGCTTGTCGCGGCGTCGTTTATTTTACGGCCGGCAATTGCGGGAATGCCATCGGCTCGCTCAAGCATTTCTTCTGCGACATCCCAGTCAAGCCTGCCCGGGCGTGTGTTTGTTGCCAGGACAAACTGTTCGGTTAATGCGGTCATCGCGTCACGTACCGGTGGTGCCACTACAATATCTTCTGCATTCCCGGCGGCGTCTGTCGCTTCCTGATCTGTCGATTCAGCCACTGGCTGATCCGTCGGTTCGACAATATCTTCAACCGGTGGTGGGACGAACTCGAGCGTTCTGTGTACCTCAACAACCAGTTCATCGTTATCCCAGCCCATCTTTACCGGCTCGTTGATAATTCGTACCGGCGTGTTTACCTCGACCTGGCCAAAGAGGAAGCCAATGTCTTCGGGGAACATGCGCACACAGCCGTGAGTCACACGCATACCAACGCCTGCGGGACGATTGGTGCCATGAATAAGATACCCTGGCAGGCCAAGCCGCATGGCGTAATCACCCAGCGGGTTGTCAGGTCCGGCCGGCACGATCCGTGGTAGCGGACGGCCATCTGCCGCGTGTTCGGCGCGAATCGATTCCGGCGGATACCAGCTCGGGTTGCGCACTTTGGAAATTACCGTGGTACGACCTAACGGCGTTTCCCAATCCATACGACCGATGCTCATCGGATAAGTCATCACCAGCGCTGTTTCACCAGCTTTCGGCTTTGGAAAATAGTACATCCGGTATTCAGCAAGGTTGAGCACGATGCCGGTGCGTGGTCCGGGCGGCAGTACGTAACGCGTCGGCAACACAACCTCGGTGCCCTCTCCCGGCAACCAGGTATCTACATCAGGATTAGCGCGCACGATATCTTCGTAACCAAGGCCGTGGCGTCGCGCGATATCAAGCAATGTGTCATCGGCGCGAGCAGCAATCGTTGTCAGCGCGCCGATAACGTCATTGCCATCCGCCGGCATTTCATAGACTTCTGCAAGCGCGCCAAAAGGCAAGCTCGATAGCAAAATCGTAATTAGGTGGTGCCTGAAATTCATTGTCCCTTCTCGTCCGTCTCTATTACTTCAACTTCTGACTCCGCTGCGGCCAGCCAGTTCTGCATCGCTTTGCTATTCAGCAATCGCTCCGGATAGGCACTCGCCGATTCCGGGAGATTTATGCCATACGTGCGAAAGCGCAGCACTACCGGCGCAAACATCGCATCCGCGACGCTGAATTTGCCAAAGAGCCAGTCACCCGCAGAATGATACTGGCGCTGACAATCAGACCAGATATCGATAATTCGATTTATATCCGTGGCCAAATCGTCCGGAATGGATACTTTACGCCCCATAGCCCGGCAATTCATAGGCATTGTTTCACGCAATGACGCAAAACCTGCGTGCATTTCCGCGCTGATACTGCGCGCATGCGCCCTGGCAGCAGCATCGGCCGGCCACAATTCCTTCTCCGGCCAGCGCTCAGCAATCGTCTCGGCAATTGCGAACGTATCCCAGATTATCTCGTCACCGAGCAGCAGCACGGGAACCCTGCCAGAGGGTGAAAATCGCGCCAGTTCCGTGGCCGTGCTCTCAATATCAAGAGGAACCCGCTCCTCGGAAAATTCGATGCCGGCTTCCGCTAACAGGAGCCAGGCCCGAAGTGACCAGCTGGAATAATTTTTGTTACCAATAACGAGGGACGTTTGCATCTGAACACACCTTTTTCTCAGCGGTCATTATCCCACAGAAACTATTCGCGGTCTGAACCCTGTTTATTTGGTAGCCTGTCAATATCGCTCTGCAGGACCACGAAAATGAGTATGAGATTTTCAATTGAACTTAGTGACCGGGACCTCAGGTTCTTTCGCCAGGCTTTGCAAAAGTCGCGTGCTGCTGTGCGCCATGCTGAAGACGCCGAAATTATCGAGGCGATCGGTGACGTACTTGCGGATATCAAGAGTGCCGAGCCTTTGCCGGAATTCGTCTCAAAACGCATTCCGCAACTCGAGTCGCTTATCAGGATGCTGCAGGACGAAGAGTGGGAGTTACCGAAAGACGAACGCGAAACATTACTCGCAACGTTTATCTATTTTGGCGATCCCGAAGACATTATTCCGGATCATATTCCGGTCATCGGTTTTCTCGACGATGTCATTATGATTGAGCTCATCGTTCGCGAACTGCACCATGTTCGTGAGGCTTATGATGATTTTTGTGATTTCCGCGATGCTTACGACAAAAAATTCAAATCAAACCAGGACGGCGTCATACGACGGGATCGAATCGACAAGAAACGACAGCAACTACATCAGAGAATGAAACGTCGTTTACAAAGCGACCGACGCGCCAAAAAATCATCTGCGCTTTGGTAAACAATTCGCGGCATCTTCCTCTCGTACATCTCTGTGCACTGTAACCAGGCACATTAG
>QNFK01000002.1 GCA_003645495.1 Gammaproteobacteria bacterium | reverse complement strand
CCAGGATTTATGGATGTTTTTGTCGGGCGACCGGCAGGAGCAGACGCCACAACTAACTACACTGTTGCAGGGTTATACTGAGTTTCGTGACTTCGATGCACGCGAACTGCATCTTATCGAGGCGCTCAGAACTTTAAGAATAATGCATTATTCCGCATGGATTGCACGACGCTGGGAAGATCCTGCTTTCAAGATCGCATTTCCATGGTTCGACTCTCCGCGCTATTGGGATGAGCACATCCTCGCACTGCGTGAACAGGCCGCACTCATGGAAGAACCACCGCTGGAGTGGAATCGCGACGCATAAAAACACCGATGTATTGCCTCGCATTGGCGTTATTATGGCAAACACCAGTCCCCGGCACGAAAACCGCTGTGTTATCAGCGAAGTAAGCACAGCTTACGGATTACGATTGAATTGCGGCGAGGCAGCCCGTTCGGTTGCACTACATTGCCACCCGGTCTACAGTCAGAACCAGTAGATTCAATGGTATTCGGTGGAACTAAGACTCCTGCAATGGCTCTGACTAATGGATTGGCGAACGCATCAATACCAACCTGGGAACCCGGTAACTTGATGTCACGATGGTTGAAAACAATATTTGTCACGATTTTATTCGCGACCCTGAGCGGCTGTGGCGGCTCGAAAGTCATGCTGCACGATCCAACCATTCCAGAGCCATTGATCGATCAGATGCCGATAACGGTGGTTGCCCGCTTCCCGGAAGAATTCGACAACTTCGTTCACGAAGAGCAGGTCATCGGCAAAGAAAAATGGACCATCGACCTGGGACAGGCAAACAAGTTGCTGTTCACGCAACTGTTCGGCTCCATGTTCAGCGATTTTTCCGTCATTGCAAATGATGCAGACGCCCGCAGTTTGCCGATCGATGCATTAATTGAACCCAGCATCGATGCCTTTGAATTTTCTGTGCCAAACCAAAGCCAGACGGATGAATTCGCAGTCTGGATTCGTTATCGAATCAAGATTTTTGACAATGAAGGTGTGCAGATCGCCAACTGGCCGATTGCCGCTTACGGCAAAAGCCAGACCACGACGTTTGGCGGCGACAATGCGTTGCGGCGGGCTGCGGTACTGGCCATGCGGGACGCTGCCGCATTGATCATCATGCAAATGGACAAGGAAACCGGCATCAGCGAACTAAGTGCTGCGAGAGCGCGACAGGAAGAGGCGCCACCAACAAATTTGCCTGCGGAAGAAAATTTACAAAGCACTGCAGCAGAGGAGCCACCTGATGATTCGCTCTAACCCGGGCGGGCTGAGCCAGCTGGCGGTTATCGCATTGCTCGGATCGACCCTGGGTGCCTGTGTAACGTCGCGTATGGAAAATGTTCGCCAGGAAGCGACCGGTATCGCCGAAGGCGAAGGCGTCGTGATCATGGCCAAGAGTTACCACCTCGGCAATGAAACCGAGGCCAACTTCATTTCCTGCATCGGCGACTCGATCGGGCGCGGCTCATCCGGACTTCGCGTTATCCCGAACCGCGAATTTGTTGATGCGCTGTTCCCCTGGTTCGAACCAAGAACAGCGCCTGCGGAGACCAAGGGTTTACCGGCACTTATGGCGCGACCGGGCGTTGCCGAAACCATACGGGAAAAGGGTGTTCGCTATATTATCTGGTTGGACGGCGACACGGACAAAGTAGCTGGAGGCGGCAGCATGTCCTGCGCAGCCGGTCCGGGCGGTGGCGGTTGCTTCGGTTTCGCCTGGTGGCAGAAAGACGCCAACTACGACGCTACTGTCTGGGACTTAACCGGTCTTGAGGATGCTGGCACTGTCAGTGCAGATGTGAGCGGCACATCGTTTTTGCCCGCTATTGTAATTCCCATTCCATTGATCGCGCGCACCCAGGCAAAAGCCTGCAAAGGTCTGGCAGATCAGCTGAAGTTATTTATCGTTTCAGACGAGTCCGTCTGAAACCGACAGTTCCGTTTGCTCATGAAATATTCTGGCTAGTCAGGTCGCCCGCCACGGACAAATGCTTGTCGGTAAAAGCCGGAATCGAGCTCAGCTATCGATACTTCGCGACCCGTCGCTGGGGCATGCACGAAGCGACGGCTGCCAAGGTACAACCCCACGTGCGCAATCTTGCCCTCAATATTGAAAAACAGCAGGTCACCAACCTGCAAATTGTCTTTGCTGATCGGATTTAACTGTTGCCACTGTTGTGCCGTGGTGCGTGGAATGCGCGTCCCTGACTTCGCGTAGGCGTACTGCACCAGACCACTGCAATCGAACCCCTGCGTGGTCGAGCCACCATAGCGGTACGGGACGCCGATTTGTCGTACCGCAATGACGGCTGCCTGCTGGCCCGGCCGACGTTCTTTCTTCGTGGCAATATCGGCAACCGTACCGTTGCTCCCGGAGTCAGATACGCGCCGGACCTGCTCATGACCGCATCCGGCCAACAACATCGCTACTGCCATGCCCAGCCAGGCCAGCCGTGGCGGCGCAAATCGAAGCGTTTTGTTAGGCAGAGATGACATATGCTGCTCGCTGGTCGACAATCCCCCGAAATTACACCGTGACGACTGAATAGAAAATGAACCACATCCCAGGATTCCAGGCCAGGCAACATCGCGCGAACATTTCGCTGGCGGGGCAATTCGCGCGCCTGAGCCTGATAACCATTGCCAGCATGTCGATTGTGGCATGCGGCGCTCCTGCGGCCGAATCTGTCGAAGCAGCTGCCCCTGCCATGGATGCCAGACCTGAAGTATCCGACGAGGCTGGTGAGTCGCTGCAGGATTCTGAGCTGAGCTATGCCATCGAGTACGTGGTTACCCCGGATCCTCAGGCAGGCGGTGCCGTTGTTGAAATGATAGTTCGCCAGACAAATGCACAGCTTCGTGAAGTCGATATGCGTGCACCGGCGGAGAAATTCAGTGCTGTAAGTGGCGACGGTGATGTTTCTCACGCAAATGATCGGGTGATCTGGAAGCTTCCCGCGTCCGGCGGGCGCCTGCGCTGGTTTGTGCTCATCGACAATCAACGCAAAAGCGGTGCATTCGATGCTCGTATGGACACCGCATGGGCAATTTTCCGCGCCGAAGACGTTATTCCACAGGCAGCCACACGGACCCGCCGCGGAGCAACGAGTGTTACCTCGGTTAAGTTTGACCTGCCGACCGGGTGGTCTTCAATAACAGAATACTTTGGCCGCAATGACCGCTATGCAATCGAAAATCCGAATCGACGCTTCGATCGACCGGCGGGCTGGATTTTATTGGGTGATATTGGTGTTCGTTTTGAAAAGGTCGCAGACGTCCGCGTGACTATCGCTGCGCCGGTCGGTCACGGACTGCGAAGAATGGACATCCTCGCGTTGTTAAGATGGACCTTGCCTGAGGTTGTCCGACTGTTTCCGGATTTCCCGCAACGCCTTACAGTGATTGGTGCCAATGACCCAATGTGGCGTGGTGGTCTTTCCGGGCCACGATCACTGTTTATTCATGCTGATCGCCCATTGCTTAGCGAAAACGCGACCAGCACCCTGCTTCACGAACTAATACACATCGCGCTGGGCACCGGCGCAGAAGCGGGCGCCGACTGGGTAGTTGAGGGGTTGGCGGAATTTTACAGTCTCGAATTGCTGGCCCGCAGCGGCACGATTAGCGTGCAACGGCAATCAGCAACATTGCGCAAGCTTGCGACGTGGGCTCAGGAGTCCACGATCCTTTGCGCTGAATCCTCCAGTGGCACAACTACCGCGCGCGCAGTTACGGTAATGACCGCGATCGATGCCGAGATCCGCAGACGGAGTAACAACAAAAACAGCCTTGACGATGTGACCCGCGCACTGGCGAGCGCGCAAATCCGTATTACGATGCAAAGTTTCATGGCTGTCGCCGGTGAGTACGCCGGTTCGAATTCGACCTCGTTGCTCGCTGAAAATTTTCCGGGCTGCGATATCTGATTCAGCTATTTTGATCATCAACTAATTCCGGGACTTCAGCAGCAATATGGACAGACAGCGTGATCTTGAACTAATACTGCGTTCTCGCATGCCAATTGTCGCCATTGAAACGCGTGACGAGTCGCGCATGCTGGACCTGCTGAAGACGATAACCATTGCTCGTGCCCGGGAAGGATATTTACCGCTGTTTCGCTGGACCGTGACCGATGGACTGCAGCGCCTGGATATTCAGCTGGAACCACAACTGCACAATTCAGAGCCCACAGAAGCGTTACGACACATTCGCGCTGTGACCAAGCCCGGCATCTATGTCCTGCTTGATTTTCATCCCTACCTCAATGACCCGGTGAATGTCCGGCTGCTCAAGGACATCTGCCTTCGTTTCAAGGACATTTCACGGCAGCTGATCTTTATCAGTCACCAGCTCGACATACCTAAGGAGCTGGAAAATTATTGCGCAAGATTCGATATGGCGCTACCGACCGAGACCGAACGCAAGCGCATCGTCAAACGTGTTGCCGATGAATACGTGGCCGAAAATCCGGGATCGCGGGTTGAAGTCGATCCCAAGGCGTATGGCCTGCTCATTCGTAACCTGGCCGGGTTGACCGCTCGCAATACGGAACAGCTGGCGCGCAACGCAATTTATCATGATGGCGCTATTTCAAAGAGCGACCTGCCAGGCGTTATGCAGGCCAAATACGAATTGCTTAATCGCGGTGGCGTGTTGCAGTTCGAGTACGATACTGCCGGTTTCGCCGATCTCGGCGGCTTACGCAAACTCAAATCATGGTTAAAGTTGCGCAAGCCCGCGTTCCTCGCTAACGCGGATGCCGCCCATCTGGATACGCCAAAAGGCATTCTGCTGATCGGTGTGCAAGGCTGCGGAAAAAGTGTTGCCGCAAAAGCGACCGCCGGAATTTTTGGTATGCCGTTGCTGCGACTGGACTTTGCGAATTTGTATAACAAATATCACGGCGAAACCGAGCGCAATTTGCGTGAGTCATTGAAAACGACGGATGTAATGGCCCCGTGCGTTTTGTGGCTCGATGAAATCGAAAAAGGATTAGCTGGCCGCGGTGGTGAAACAGGCACAACACAACGCGTCCTTGGAACTTTCCTCACCTGGATGGCTGAGAAAAACAGCCAGGTATTCGTGGTTGCTACCGCCAATGACATCACTGCCTTGCCGCCCGAACTGATTCGCAAAGGCCGCTTCGACGAGATATTTTTTGTCGATCTGCCAAAAGAAGAAATTCGCAAATCAATTTTTGAAATTCATCTCAGAAATCGGAGTCAGTCACTCGAACGATTCAATCTCGCAAAAGTTGCTGCGGCAGCCGATGGATTCTCCGGCGCAGAAATCGAACAGGCAATAGTCTCCGCCCTGTACGCAGCACACGCGCAAAAATGTGAGTTGTCGACGGAACATTTGCTCACCGAAATACAGCGCACCAGGCCCTTAGCGGTGGTAATGGCCGAAAAAATCGAGCTGCTGCGGCGCTGGGCGGACGGCCGAACCGTCTCTTGCGATTAAAAAAGTCGGTTAAACGGTTGCATCATCTATTTAACCTAATCACATGAATTAATAACGTTTTTTCGAAACATTAGAGAGTTCGCATGCTAATATGCGGGCATGACTAATGATAATAATAAAATCAATGTATTAGTCTCCCAGCCGGATGACGACCTGCCTGCAACATTTGCGAGCGCAGGAAATCTTCATCGCACCGCTCAATATGACGGTCCGGAACTGGAGGCAGATGCTAAAACCTTCGATGTCGATCAATTTGCTACTGGCCACCTGCCAGACAGTAAATCTGTCGCTGACCTGGAGTCGACCCTTCAGGGTCGTGCTGAAACCATCAACCAAATGCAGTTTGAAATTGAACAGCTTCGTGCGAAATGGAACGGGTTGGATAGGGAACTCAAAGCGCGCGAGGAAATTGCGGCAACCATTGGCAATGAACTCAATGTAACTCGCAATCAACTGCAGGACGCCGAGCAGGAACTGCAGAAACAAGGCGGCGAAATGGAATCGATGCAACGCGCAATGACAGACGCTGGTGACAGAGAACAGAGCCTGTTAGATGAAAACGTACAGCAGCGTGATGACGCGGAAAAAGAGACAGTGTTTCTTCGCCACCAGATAGCAGAACAAACTGGCCTCCTGGCGAGCAACGCACATGAAATTCGCGACGTGCAAGAACAGATTACGCGTACCGAGAAATATGCAGATTCGTTGCGCTTGCAATTGCAGGACCAATCATCGACGACGAAAGATGCAGTTGGCATGCAACGCAGGCTGGAAGCGGCCCTGGCTGAAACCCGCGGACAGGTTCGCGATTTAGGCGAGCAGCTGGAAAGAGAATTGCGGGTAAGCCAGGAATTGGCGAGAACGATCATTGATCTCAAGGAACGGTTTACCGAGGAGGCCCGGCAAATCAGATTCGAACTTGGCTCCGCGCAGGAGACAATTTCCGATCAGGAAACGATGAATGAGCAGCTGGCATCTGATCTGATCGACAATCGGGAATTCAGGCAGGCGCTTGAATCACAGCTTAGTGAAAAAGAGATAGAAAATGAAAGGCATACGCGGCAGCTGATGCTTCGTCTCGGCAATGCCCGGCAGGAAGCTGATGACTACGAACGCAAAATGCACAGCAAAGATAAGGCTATTGCCGCGTTGATGGGCGAACTGGCAAACCTTAACAAACCGGGCAAAAACACCGAAAAAACATTGCAAAAGATCGAAGGCTCACGGTCAGGCAGTATTGACGATGTGGCCGGCAGCAACCGCGTCAGGGTTGCACGCATGCTGGTTGGCAGTGCCGGCAGTAATGACGACAGTCGCGAGCTGCGTTTCCCGTTGTTCAAAGACAGGCTGACCATCGGGCGAACGGCGAATAATGATATTCAGCTAAACGTGCGCTTCATAAGCCGACGGCACGCTGTCATAGCAACCGACAAAGGTCAGACGCGCCTGATCGACTGGGGCAGTAAGAACGGAGTGTTCGTCAACGATGAACGTGTGTCAGAAAAATTCCTGTCCAGCGGCGACATCGTGAAAATTGGCGAAACAGAATTTCGTTATGAAGAGCGAGCGAAACGCTAGTTGTAATAAATCAGACTTGATCGTACAGACGCTGTAAGGCAATGCCTGAACTAAGCGGCCGGATAGCACCAACGTCATTGCGAGCCCGAAGAAACAAACGTCATTCCGAGCCCGAAAAAACAGACGTCATTGCGAGCCCGGAGGGCGTGGCAATCTCCCGACGCTGTCGCACGGCTTCGATTTGCACTACTACAACCTGATAGAGGTTGCCGCGTCGCTTCGCTCCTCGCAATGACGTCTGTTTTTTTTGGGCTCGCAATGACGTCTGTTTCTTCGCTCCTCGCAATTACGTCTGTTCTCTTCGGTGGTTTCGATGGCCGCATGTGGGCGACGGCTGCTTCGTAGTGAACCCGAATAATCCAAACAACACATCTGTGAGCGCAATCACGGTCTTTTGCAAACTGTTGAGTTAACCTGTCAGCATTCACCACACTCCCCGGCAAGAATGGAATTCATGCTAACCAAGGCTGACCCGCAGCATCTGAATCTGACCGCGACACAGGAAGTATCGCATCGAGCGGGAAACCTGATGACTCGCAAAATCTGGTTGCCGCGTATCCTGTACGACCTGCTGCCATACTTCTACCTGACCGCTGGCTTCGCAGCCTTCTTTGCGACCTTGTATATCAGCGAATGGTTCTGGGTATTGCCACACTACCTGCTGTTCTCAGGTGCCTGCCTGCATTTGGCATACACCGTATACGCGCGCCGCAACAGATCGCCCGATACCGATCCCGGCGATACTCAGTAGCCCACCGCCCTGAGCGGGGCTCCCGCACGACCAGCTCTATTCCTCGAATCTGCCAGCAGATAGCAAAACCGATGCTGCTTGACCTGCATGTCGACTTGGTCAACGATTGGCTTCCGACAAAACACCGGCCCAACGAATGTCAGCAACAGAAAAATCAACACGCAGGAAAGTGACCAACGAATCGGCGCTGTTCCTGATTTTGCTCCTGGTCGGGTTGCTGTTTTTGCCAATCGTAATTTACGCAGTCGGCACAGCGATTTTCGGTGATTATGCCGGCAACGGCTTCTGGGACTTTCTCGGACTGTTGCATAGCGAATTGTGGGCCGGCGAACCCGTCGTATGGTTCCTGGTGTTATCTCCTTACCTTATATGGCAGATTTTTCGTATGACGATCTGGGCCTTCAGGCGTCCACACGTCGCGAATTAGTACACCCCCACGCACTTGTTGCGCACGTTACGCCACTGTGACATATGTCACACTTTCCCTTTGTTGAACAACAATTTAGAATAATAAAGATAGAAATTATGTTAACGATGGAGCATCATTGATCGTTACATTCTACAGAACTGACAGTGCTCTTTAGCGAGCGCGAAAGTAAAACCCCGGCAACAAGTAATGAAACGATTTTTAACATGGCTGACAGATCGGTTTTCCGCGGAGAGCAAGGTGCCCGTAAAGCCCGGGCGCGTGAGCCCATTGCGCTCAATGCCGAAAGCGCCATTACCCAAATCCAGGAAACCAACAGCGATACAACCCCAGGCAGTTGAATTTGCCGGCGAAGTCGAGGGCAGGATCATTGACGGTGGGCCAGGCAAGAACGTCCTGGTTCGAAACAAGTATCTGCGTGAAGACACGGGGACACACGATACCTTGAAAATTGTGGATGACTCACTGCTGAAGTCTACTGACGAGGACGGTATCGATCCGTACAACACCGGAAGATTCGATCGTTCCCGGTCCTGGGATTCCTCCCGCTCACGCAAGTAATTGCGCTCGATCACTACTCATTGACGCCGTTTTTTAGCGCGGTTAGTCTGCATTCCCTCGTAATTTTCTGGAGCGCATAAAGTGGGCTTGCGAGTTTCTTTCGAGCTTGATGACGACGATCTCAGACACTTTCGTCTGATCATGCGCGAGTCCAGAAAAACGGTCTCCAGATCTGCGCCTGAGGATATCGTCGCAAGCGCAAACGCCTTACTGAACAACATCGGCACGCAGAAAATACCCCGGTTTATTCGCGAGCGACTGGATAAGCTTGCTGTGATGATCCAGATGCTGACCGACCATGAATGGCGCTTGCCGCACAAGGACTCGAGCCGGGTACTGAATGCCCTGGCATATTTCACCGAGCCCGAGGATCTTATCCCGGACCATATTCCAGGCCTCGGTTTCCTGGACGATGCGATCATGATTGAGCTGGTAGTACGCGAGCTCAAACACGAAATCGAAGCCTATTGTGATTTCTGCGATTTTCGCAACGCACGAAAACCGCGCCGCAGAATCAAGACCAGCAGCACCGATATAACCCGGGAACAGTGGCTGGATGGACGCCGGCAAGACTTGCAGTCGCGGATGCGTCGCCGCCGGAAACGCAGTAAGGAAAAAGACGGCGGTGGTGCCCCTCTGCTGTAGCCCGCGGCATGCTTTACATAACTGAATTTGACGGTATCTTACTGAAGCTGAGGGCAACTATTTCGTTTTTCGCTCAACGGCTAGGGCCAGAAATAGAAGCCGGTAGCAAGCAGCGATAACCACATAACGCCCTGTAATGGCCATCGGGCAGCATGATCTTTCAGCAAAGTATAGAAACTCAACGCCGAAATCGCTGTCATACCAGTGAAGATGGCAAAACTGGTGAAAAGCGGCCGGATTTCATGGCTCAATCGCGGATAGTCATCGCCGAGAATCAGGAAAACGAGCATGACTGCGGCAAGGCTGAAGGAAATTGACAGGCAGGAGCCAAGCAAGATACCGGTGACAACTGTAAGCGGGCGCATACCCATATAGTACGCTTTGGCTGCTCAAATGTGCCCGGAAAGCTATATATTTGACGATTACACCCTTGATCGGGAAGCCCATGCCAACTAGCCTAACCTGTCAGGGTTGGACGGGACCCGCTTGTGCTACACATGGAGAGAATTTTGAAGAAACTTCTGACTGGCGTCCAAGAACGGATTTTACTTGCCGCTATTGCCATCTGGACTCTATCCGCGGCCAGTACTGGCCAGACTGTCCTGGGCGACGAGCACCTGGCACCTGATGCCCGGCATGAAAAGATTGGCCAGCTGGTCACAGAATTCATCCAGAAATCCCACTACAAGCAAGCGTCCGTGGACGATGACCTCTCGTCGCAAGTGCTCGATCGATATATAAAAGCACTGGATAGCAACCGCATGTATTTGCTTGAATCCGACGTCGCGGCATTCGAACAATATCGATACCAGCTGGACGATATGGTCCGCTCGGAACCGCTGGACCCGGTTTTTGAAATGTTTGACGTTTATCGAACACGTGTCCGGGAACGGTTAAATTTTGCGCTGTTGCAACTCGAAGCAGAGCCAGATTTCTCTGTCGACGAAGAATATGCCTTTGACCGGGAAGAATTGCCCTGGGCCACCACCACGGCGGAACTCGACGAGATATGGCGCAAACGAGTCAAAAACGATGCACTGGGACTAACCCTGGCCGAGAAAGACTGGGAAGAAACTCAGGAAATCCTGAACAAGCGCTATACACGGTTTCTGAAGCGTATGGATCAGGCCAAGAGCGATGATGTTTTTGAAACCTTCATGAACGCGTTTGCGCATACACTTGACCCGCACTCCAGCTACCTCTCACCACGTAATTCTGAGGAATACCGCATCCAGATGAGCCTGTCGTACTTTGGCATTGGTGCGTCACTGCAAATAGAAGACGACTACGTGATGGTGATCAACATCATCCCGGGCGGTCCGGCTGCCATTGATGGAATCCTGCAACCGAAAGACAAAATTACCGCTGTTGCACAGGGCGAAGATGGCGAGCTTGTCGACGTCATTGGCTGGCGCCTGGACGATGTCGTACAAATGATTCGTGGACCCGCCGATACGGTCGTCAGATTACAGATAATGTCGGCTGGCGCCCTGCCCGGTGCTGAAGAAAAGATCATCAGCGTGACCCGAAACCAGGTCAAGCTTGAGGAGCAGGCAGCCAAGAGTGAAATAATTACCTTGCCGCGGGATGGACGCGACTGGTCCATCGGCGTAATCGAAGTACCAAGCTTTTATCGCGACTACCGGGCGTTGAGCAATGGCGACAAGGACTACACAAGCACGACCAAAGACGTCAAACGCCTGATAGGCGAACTTGAAGAACAGGGTATCGATGGCCTGATTATCGATTTGCGCAATAATGGCGGCGGACACCTCACTGAAGCCACCGCATTGTCGGGCCTTTTTATAGACAACGGGCCGGTCGTGCAATTACGCAATTCAACCGGCCGCATCAGCAGGCTTGACGATCCGGATCCGGTTCCGCGAGTAGCCTACAACGGGCCTTTAGGCGTATTGGTAAACCGTTACAGCGCATCTGCATCAGAAATTTTTGCGGCTGCCATTCAGGATTACGCACGCGGTGTGATTATTGGCCAGCAAACATTCGGCAAAGGCACTGTACAAAACCTTTACTCACTGGATCAGTATGTTCGCAATCCTGAAGATGAAGGTCTCGGCCAGCTAACGCTGACGATCGGCAAATATTATCGTGTGACGGGTGAAAGCACCCAGCACCGCGGTGTCGACCCTGATATCAGCCTGCCCTCGCATATTGACGTCGATGTCGTCGGTGAAAGCGTGCGCGATAGCGCGTTGCCGTGGGACACGATCCGCACGACCAAGTTTCGCGCTGGTGATCCCCTGGAAACCACGATCAGTACGCTGACCGCAAGCCATATTTCGCGCAGCAAGGATGACCCGGACTTTCAGTACCTGGTGGAGGGTATTCGCGATATCGAGGAAGTCCGTGCCCGCAAGACAGTTGCCCTGAACATCGACAAGCGACGCGTGGAACGGGAAGAAAGCATGGCACGGCGCCTGGAACGTGAGAACGCAAGACGTGCCGCCCTCGACCTTGAGCCGCTGGCCAGCATGGAAGAACTTGAAGATACCGAGGCGCCTGACGTACAACTTGACCAGGCCGCCGGTATTGTTACAGACTTGGCCGAGATGAGCGCGGTGGCAACAGCGCCGGCTCAGACTGCACGAATCGTGCAGTAGCCAGAAAGAAAGGGTCACTTGCATGACCTGATTGAGGTGTTATACTGAAGTACAACACCAATCTACCTGACTGCAAGACTGTGGAGAACGCCGTGGATTCAAGCTTTTCTACCAGGGGTTTCACCAAAGCCGGTTACGCTGCCATGGCGGCCACGCTGATGCTGTCTGCAGGCTGGAGCACGACGGCGCTGGGCGCAACCAGTGCGCTTGTCCGCTGCGATCAGGTAGCACGCGACCTGACGAGTCTGGAAGTTAATGTTGAGGCCCTGTCAGTCGATTTGGTAGACCACGTGGTCACCGAACTTGATCCTGGTAGCTTCGAATCTGAATCTGACACCACCGATACCATGGCGCCACTCCTGTATTTGACCCCACGTGTCGCTACCATATTGCGCGACGTTTTCGCACCAGCTGGGGAAAATCAAGCAGTGGATGGCAAGGAAGAAGTCCAGACGTCTCCACTGGCGGACAGTGACGACAAAACGCGCTCCGCTGATGCCGGCGACGAAAATGCAGTCCATTTACCCCGCTTCCAACGGCAGATGTTTCGCACTGATATCTGATATCCCCGGGAAATCGTTTCCAGCGGCATTACTGCGCACCGTTTCCTGATACTTCCGTAGTGAATTTAGCGACTTGATATCGCGAATGCGCGCGTTATTACGGGCGCTCGAAACGCCACGAGGCTAGCGACTGAGAACCTTGCCTATTCCCCAATAATTATCGCCGAGCATATTGACGTCGCTCTCCCTGATCAGACCATCATCGCCGATTCTGAAGAGTGCTCTTACTGACTCGGAGTCAGGCACTGCATCCGTATTCTGGTGGAATTTTGCTCTCTCACCCAAAAGCAGGGCTCGTTTTTGCAGGGTATCGGCGAAATCCGTATTTTGTTCAAATTTCTCGTTACATTTTTGCATGCGCGTCAGAAGTTGCTCGCATTCGTACTTGCTACCGTAAGCGATTGCGCCGACGCTTTTCTCGCCCGTCTCTTTGATCAGGTCCACAAGATCATCATTGGCGAAGTGCACATAGAGATGTTGCGCGAACGCCAGAATCATCAGGTTGATTGAGCGTTTTGTCGCTATGTCCAGCCCCTGGCTTCCGGGAGGCTGGCGATTCTTTATTGTTTTCACATCCTCTTTGAGTGTCTGCTCTTCCTGTTGCGCGGTTTCGATCTGCGTTGCAAGATCGTCGAGGAGTCTCGTCAGCGATCGGCCACGGAAAAATCTCACAAAAGCGCTCATTCCGGTCAGGCGCCGGCGCTCAGCCTGTAACTGATCTTCCAGCTGTTGAACCTGATCACGCTTCTCAAGAATCTGCAATTTGACCTGGCTGGCCTCCTCCAGCAACTTGTCATTCCAGTCACCCAGGAAACTGTCGTGTTCTTTCTGTTCACGTTGCTGCTTTAACTGTTCCGCGAATTTGGCGAGCTTCCGTTCACTTTGCATGGCCATGCCGCGAAATTGAAAATATACGACCACGTTATGTGCCTGTTGCGGATCAATGAGCAGGTCCTCGAGATAATCCAGCTTTTGTTGCAGGCGGGCGGTTGCGCCCTCCTGGCGCTTTACCTTGTCCTGCAACCGAAATTGCTCTTTACGCATCCCGGCAAACTCTTTTTTGAGTTCGGCACGGTTCCAATACAGGTCCATCAGCTTTTCGCTGTCCTGTGATTTCTCCGCCGAGCTGCCAAAAATTGCCGTCAGATTAGACAAGTCATATCCTTTTTACATAATCCTGAAGCTGCAGACACCTTAAAATCTGCCTTTCCCGGTGGATAATGACAAGTTGTGAGCGGTCAATCCTTGATTGAATCGACAGTTTTGTCGCTCGAGCCGGCCTGTGGCGGCCCCAAACCAACCCTGGCCCGGGCTAGCGTTCGAGTACCAGGTGCCCCTGATCCATGAGGTACTCCAGCCATTTGTTCAGAACTATGTTTCGTCGCCAACGGTGATCCAGTTCGGCGCGGTGAATTCTGCACAATCGTCTCAATTCGATATGCCGGTGTTCACCAGAGAAGCCCATCGTTTCTGCTAGCTGGCCATCGAGATACACACGGATCTTCATATCAGGGTCGGCAATTCGTACGCCGTTTTCATAGAAAAAATACGACAGCGACAATGTGATGGTGTAGCGACTGCGTTCGAGAATCTCGACGTGCAGATCACAATCCCCGGCAACCCGGGACCTGTAGTAACCATCGAGGCGATTCAACTCAGGAATGAGTCGTTGCAGTCGTAAATAGTTGCTTTCATAAAGAGACATCAAGCCAACAAAACTTTTTGGCTTTACTATCGCCTCTGGAACAAGTTGATAATCATGCAACATGCATCGAATATATCACAAGAAATGCGCTGTAAAAGTGATGCAGATTCAGTTCCGTTATTTAGAAAAGTCAAGGTCGAACTCTGCGTTCAACACCTGTACTATTGAGGATTCTGCTCGCGATTTCTTCGACAGAGAATTCTGTTGTATCTACGTGTGGAATTCCGTATTTCTTGAATATCTTTTGCGCTTCCCGCAATTCGTATCTGACCTGTTGCGCAGAAGAATATTTTCCCAGCGCACGTCTCTCTTTTCTTATTTGTTGCAGACGCGTTGGCGCGATCGTCAAACCGAAAAGTTTCTCTTTTTCGTTCACCAGAAAATCCGGTAGCGTGCCGTTGTCCAACTCCTCATCAGTCAACGGAAAGTTCGCAGCATAAACGCCGTACTGTAATGCCAGGTACAGGCAGGTCGGTGTTTTCCCGGATCGCGAGACACCGATCAGAATCACGTCAGCCATTTCATAATTGCGTGTAACACCGCCGTCATCATTTGCCAGTGCGAAGTTCGTGGCCTCGATACGCTTCATGTAACTCTCAATATCACTCATTCCGTGAGCACGACCGGCCGTATGCGATGCCTTTTGTTGCAGCTCTTTTTCCAGCGGCTCCAGGAACACGTCAAAAATATCGAGATACAGGCCTTCGGACTGGCGTACCACGGCGCGAAATTCATCCTGCACCAGCGTCGAAAAAACAAGCGGCCTCGCCCCCTCCTTGCCCGCCGCCGTATTGATCTTCTCGACAGCCTCGTGTGCCTTGTCATCGCTATCAATAAATGGCAAAGTCACCTGCCGAAATTTCTGGCCTTCAAACTGCGTTAGCAGGCTGTGGCCCAGGGTTTCGGCGGTGACACCGGTCTGGTCAGACAGAAAAAATACGCTACGCTCACTCATATAAGGACATTCCCGAATTGCTGCATAATCGCTTGTAGTATTTCGTTAGTCAGTGTTTGATTGTCCATTTCCCAAGGCCCAATACAAGGGAGCAAATTTTGGAGCCATATGTAATCAAGCTTAACGAGCTTGGCATGCAGGATGTTGAGACAGTTGGCGGCAAAAATGCGTCGCTGGGCGAAATGATAAGCAACCTTTGCAACCTGGGTGTTGACGTGCCGGGTGGATTTGCCACCACGTCGGCAGCCTATCGTGAATTCCTGAAAACGGACGGCCTTGACGAGCGCATCAACAGTACGCTGCAGGACCTGGACGTCGACGACATTGCTGCTTTGAAAGCGGCAGGTCAGTCGATTCGCGACTGGATTATGGGTACGAAACTGCCAGAGCGGTTGATGGCGGATATCCGCCAGAGCTGGGATGAGATGTCCGGCGGCAAAGACATCGCGGTCGCCGTAAGATCGTCCGCTACGGCGGAGGACTTGCCGGATGCGTCTTTTGCAGGCCAGCAGGAAACCTTTCTCAATGTGCGCGGAATTGATCACCTGATTGCGGCGCTGCACGAAGTATTCGCATCACTCTTCAACGATCGGGCGATTGCGTACCGCGTACACCAGGGCTTCGATCACTCGCTGGTGGCGCTTTCCGTTGGTGTCCAGTATATGGTGCGCAGCGATATAGGCGCAGCCGGTGTTGTTTTCACCCTGGATACGGAGTCCGGCTTTCGCGATGCAGTATTCATCACATCATCTTACGGACTCGGTGAAACGGTCGTCCAGGGCGCCGTCAACCCGGATGAATTCTATGTCTACAAACCGGCGCTGAAGAACGACAAGTTTGCGATCCTGCGCAAAAACCTGGGTAGCAAAGCTATCAAGATGATCTACAGCGAAAATCCGCAGGCGGGAAAAACCGTCGATACGGTCGATGTTGGCGAGACTGACAGCATGCGTTTCTCGTTGAGCGATGCAGACATTACGCAACTCGCCAGGATTGCAGTGACCATTGAAGATCACTATGGCAGACCAATGGACATCGAGTGGGGCAAAGACGGATCAGATGGCCGCCTCTACATTCTCCAGGCACGGCCGGAAACGGTGCAGAGTCGCAGTGGCAACACTATTGAGAGATTCACGTTAAAAACTCGATCTGAAGTTCTCACCACCGGACGCAGCATCGGGCAAAAAATCGGCTGGGGCAAAGCCAGGGTAATTCGTGATGTCAGCGAAATGGATCGCATTCAACCGGGTGACGTACTGGTATCCGATATGACTGATCCCGACTGGGAGCCGGTCATGAAGCGAGCGTCTGCCATCGTCACAAACCGGGGCGGTCGCACTTGCCATGCAGCAATTATTGCTCGCGAACTCGGTGTTCCGGCAGTGGTTGGATGTGGCGATGCCACTAAAGTAATTCCGGATGGTCATGAAGTGACGGTCAGTTGCGCTGAGGGAGATGAGGGATTTGTCTACGACGGTCACCTCGAATTCGAAGAAACGCAAATAGAACTCGATGGGTTGCCCGATATTCCGGTGAAGATCATGATGAATGTCGGCAATCCGGATCGTGCTTTCGATTTCGCAAACATACCGAATCACGGTGTCGGACTTGCCCGACTGGAGTTCATCATCAATCGCATGATTGGTGTTCATCCGAACGCATTGCTCGAATACGACAAACTGGATAGTGATACGCGAGAAGCGGTTGACGAACAGATGGCCGGTTACGACGACCCGGTGACATTTTTCGTCGACAAACTCGCGGAAGGTATTAGTGTAATCGCTGCAGCATTTGCGCCTGAGCCGGTTATCGTTCGACTGTCGGACTTCAAGTCCAACGAATACGCAAACCTGATTGGCGGCGAGAAGTACGAACCCGCGGAAGAGAATCCGATGCTTGGTTTCCGCGGCGCTGCTCGTTACGTGTCAGAAAGTTTCAAGCCGTGCTTTGACCTGGAATGCGAAGCACTGAAAAAAGTACGCAATGAAATGGGCCTGACTAACGTGCAGATTATGGTGCCGTTTGTGCGCACCGTCGCCCAGGCAAAACAGGTCGTCGACCTGCTGGCTGAAAACGGCCTGGAACGCGGCAAGGACGACCTGAAGATAATCATGATGTCGGAACTGCCCAGTAACGCGTTGCTTGCGGATAAGTTCCTCGAACATTTTGATGGCATGTCGATCGGTTCGAATGATATGACGCAGCTAACGCTTGGCCTGGATCGTGACTCCGCTTTGATTGCCGACTTGTTTGACGAGCGTGACGAGGCGGTAAAGGCAATGCTGTCAATGACCATCAAAGCCTGCCTGGCGAACGGAAAATACGTCGGAATCTGCGGTCAGGGCCCATCGGATCACCCTGACCTCGCGCTCTGGCTGGTCAACGAAGGGATCGAAAGCATGTCACTGAACCCGGATACCGTGGTTGAGACGTGGATGTTCCTGGCCGGTGAATCAGTCGGTTAATTACACTTCGCAAGTGGCCATAGACAAAACCCGAAAGTACCAACGTCATTGCGAGCCCGAAGGGCGTGGCAACCTCTCGACGTCTTAGTAGGGACTCTTTCGTGCGCGGTGACAACCTGGTAAAGAAAGAACCGACGTCATTGCGAGCCCGGAGGGCGTGGCAACCTCTCGACGTCTTAGTGGGGTTTCTTTCGTGCGCGGTGACAACCTGGCAAAGGTTGCCGCGTCGCTTCGCTCCTCGCAATGACGTCGGTTTTTTCGGCGTTGACTGGGGGCACCTTTGTTTTAGCGTGCCTGTGTGATTAGATCAACTATATCTAGAAACTGTCGTACCTTGATTTCTTCTGCCATTTCATACGCGGCAAAATCAATCCGAGTAAGACTCCGCCAAATAACACCAATGCGCCAGTAATAAACCAGTTGCGGGTTGTCTGGCCTGAAAGTGTGTCGTTTGCCTGCTCAAGAACGCTTACCTGGATTTCGGTATCAGTTAATTGCTGCTGCAATTCCTTGTTTTGACTATCGATGGCCAGTGTATTGGCCGCCGTTTGGCGAATCTCAGCAAGCTCTTTCTGCAACGAAGCCTCACTGCGTTCAAGTTCTGTAATGCGTCGCGTGGCGCTGTCGTACTCGCCGCGAATTGCGCCCAGCTGCGACTCGCGTGACGTACCCTCAGCGTTCGCACTGGTGAGCTGTCGGGTCAGCGTCTCCAGTTGCTGTCGTGCTGACGCTTCCTCCATCAGGTAGCGCGTGAGCACCCAACCTTCGGTGCCGCCATTCGTTCTTACCTGGGTATAACCCGCCTCTGCGTCCTCTTCGAGAATTTCAAGTTCGGTGCCGCTTTCGAGCATCATCTGTATTGCATTGCTGGTGGTAGGACCAGTACGCAAAGTGACTTCAAAGACGTCACTTACCCATGCCGATTCCGCTAATGCGGCAGTTGACAGAGCAAGGCCCAGGAAAAGTACGCCGCATAGCGACAGGAATTGTTTTTTAATCATTGCAAAGATTCGCCCATTCGTAACGCCGCCACTATATGACATGGTGATTTGCGGCACCAGAGAAACCGCAAAATAAGGTGCCTGGCCGCATTAGCAGATCGGACAGATAACGCCGGAACTGCCACTGTCCGAGGCAAGATTTATGCATCTAGCTATTATGATCTTTTTGCCAAACGGCGATATTGTTATTTGCCGGCATTGCATACAGCCGCACTCGCGTCATGCCATTGGCCTCAGCCAGGGCATCCAGATCCTCCAGGTCGCGAATTCCCATTGATCCATCCTGTGCCTTCAGCGATGCGTCGAATTTCTCATTGCTTGGGCTGCTGAACGCTCCGTCCTGATTGAACGGGCCATACAGGCAGAAGACGCCCGCCTCCGTTAGGCAGGATCCGACCAGGCGAAACATGCATTTCACAGCCGGAAAACTCATTATGTGTGCCGTATTCGCGGAAAATACCGCATCAAAGGTTGCGTTGAGCTTTTCTGTGTCCTCGACATCAAGCGCCAGCGGCAGCAACAAATTCTCCAGGCCGGCATCATCAATCCAGGCCTTGATGCCATCGTGATTAATCTTACGATCACTGCTCTGCCAGACCAGGTGTGGCAGTTCGCGGGCAAAAAAGACGGCGTGCTGCCCGGTCCCCGAACCGATCTCCAGAACAGATTTTGCGTCGAGAAATTCATCCTGGAGCACCTGCAGGATTACCTCCTGGTTGCGCCCGGTCGCCGGGGCGTTGGGTTTCTCAGGCATTATTTTTCGCGCAGCACGCTTTGGTCAAAGAATGAACCACGGTAGTACACGAGTTCGGCGATGGAATCGCGAATGTCGTCCAGTGCCCGGTGCGAGGATTCTTTTGTGTAGCCTTTGGCAACTTGTGGCGCCCAACGCTGGGCAAGAATCTTAAGCGTGCTTACATCCAGGTTGCGATAGTGGAAAAATTCTTCCAGCGCGGGCATTTGCCGGGCGAGAAAGCGTCGGTCCTGGCAGATGCTGTTGCCACACATAGGCGATGCGCCGGCATTGACGTGCGTCGCCAGAAATTCCAGTGTTTGCGATTCCGCTTGCTGCATGGACAATTCGCTCTCCAGCACGCGCGCGGTCAGCCCTGATTCACCGTGCTGGCGCGTGTTCCATTCGTCCATCGCATCCAGCACCGTTTTCGGCTGGCCAACAGCCAGCTCCGGCCCGACGGCGATTTCGTTGAGATCCTGGTCTGTCACGATCGTAGCAATTTCAATAATCTGGTCGTTAACGGTGTCGAGCCCGGTCATTTCCAGATCTATCCAGATCAGATTCATAGCCTTGTCATCAGCACTTTTATCCTGCTCTTTGGTCATGCAATTCCCTGCATTCAGTTGGTTTTAGCGGGTGCCGGTGTTCACTTAATTCACTTATTTGGTTTTAGCGGGTGCCGGTGTTCACTTAATTCACTTATTTGTGTGTTAGCGGGTGCCGGTGTTCACTTAATTTACCGGCATCGACGTCCGATCGAGCCCTTCGCCCAAATAAGTGAATTAAGTGAACACCGGCACCGACATTGGGCACCGACATTGCGAAGTGTATCAGTGCCCGGGGGTGCAAGGCTCGCCGCCTGTCGGCATACTGCGGCGTAATGCGTACTCAACAGCACCAAAGCCTGCCAGATGCCGCCTGATACGACTCACGAGGCGTTGGTCATCGCAACCTTCAGTCGCCAGATGTTGCTGCGTCTGGCGGATGGTTCTGAAGTGCGGGCGCGTATCAAGGGCAAGAAAATTCGCCCCGTTTGCGGCGACAAGGTCGATGCAGAGCCAATACCGAATGAACCAGAGTGGCTCATTACCAATATCCGCCCAAGAACGAATGAACTGACCCGACCAGATAGCCGCGGCCGGACAGAGATACTCGCCGCAAACCTGGACTTTCTCGTTGTTGTCGCTGCCGAAGCGCCACCAGTCGACTGGTTCATCGTCGATCGCTACCTGGCTGCTGCCGAGCTGATGGGCGTTTCCGCAATGGTGGTGTTTAACAAGACAGATTTACACGCAGCGTCCGATTCTTCGGCCGCCGCACTGACTGACTACGAGACAATCGGATATAAAACAATTAGTTGTAGCGCAACTGATGGATCGAATATGGAACAGTTCAGTGCTTTGCTACGCGGACACACGGCAATTATTGTGGGTCAGTCCGGTGTCGGTAAGTCGAGCCTGATCAATCAAATGCTCGGCGATGACCGGCTGCGAGTCAGCGAGATATCTGGCGCAACTGGTGAGGGGCGACATACAACCGTCAATTCGGCAATGCTGATGTTACCGGGTGGTGGCTCCGTCATTGATTCACCCGGTGTCCGCGATTTCGCGCCAGTAATTGAAAGCCCCGATGACGTAGTTCACGGCTTTCGAGAAATCCGTGATTACGGGCAGAATTGCCGCTTCGCGAATTGTCGGCATTTGCGTGAACCTGATTGCGCGGTGAAATCCGCGGTCGAGAGCGGTCAGATCAGCGCAAGACGCTATGAAAGTTTTCGCAGGCTACTTTCGACATCTCAGGACCTGGCGGACAAGCGCAACTGAGTTTGAACTATCGGTGAACATCAGCATCCGATGACTGGACTGAAGATGATCAGGTAAACGCGATATGGTCTATGAATTTCTTCTCGATGACAGGAAAACGAATTCGCGGCTGGTTGCGATTTGCCTGGCGTCCATTCTCCTCAATGTCGCCGCATTTGCCGAGCAGCAAACTCCGCTCGATAAAGTAAGGACGCTTCGCCTCCAGGGCAAACTCCCGGAAGCAAAGTCCTTAGCCGAGCGGCAGGTTGAGCGGAATTTTGACCATAGACACGTCGCGATAAGTTTCCACCTTGAATTGGCGCGGATTCACGACAGAATCGGCCTGCACAACAACACGCGACCTGTCGTTGCCGCACTTGCACACATAGATACGGCCGCATCTTTGGTCGTGCCGACTGACATTGCAGCACTCGCCGAGATCGAATTGGCTCGTGCCGATTATTATTATCGTGCGGAGATGTCAGAGAGAGAATTTCCACGCGCTTCTCAATACGCACATGGTGCGATCACACAATTTCAGAATATTGGAGACCAACATGGTGAGGCTGATGCGACCCATCGGCTCGGATTGATTCTCATGCAGCGCGGTGACTTGCAGGACGCAAAGGCTCTGTTTGAGCAATCACTGGCATTGGATCAGGCAGCTGGTGCGCGCGTATTTTTTAGTGGCGAGTACGAGCGCCATGTGGGGTTTGTGCACCTGCTAAACGGCGACCTGGGTGCGGCGATCCCTTACTTCGAGAGATCACTAGCGGCTCGGATCGAAGCCGGAGCGATTGATGCCAGCATGTTTGCCGCAGCCAGCCTCGCTTCAGCTCTCATTGGCGTTGAGCGCTTCGAAGAGGCAAAACCTCACCTGTTGTATGCAATGACTATTGCGAAGCAGATCGGGTCGCCTGTGGGCAAAGCGCGGGCGGCAGCCGCGTTGGGGCAGGTTTACGAACAGGAGGGAGATCGCAATGCCGCTCGAGAGGCGTTCGAAATAGCGCTTCGCAATGCAGAAGACGTCGCATATGCTGGCATTGTGGAACAGATGAAGGCTGCACTGCAGAGATTGGAGTTGCTCACGGTGCAGTAAACCGACATCGTCCGGAGCCAGCACATCGGCAAAAAAATAGTGGCAAATAATCGGTGGGCGCCTTACTTACCGTCGCTAATCATAATCGTCAAGTTGCTCCGCCGTTTTTTCGTATGCCGATAGCAGCTCTGTCTCGATCGTACTCGCTAACTTAAAGTAGCCGACAAATTGTTTGGAATAATGGATGTTGTCGATTTCTGTGCCCAGCGCAGAGGCATAGGCCGACACATTCATGGTTGACTGGATCAGCTGCAATCCGGTTTGTTTGTAAATACTTTGAATTGAGTACAATTTGGACAGCATCAGAATCGTATCGTAGCTGACGTAATTCGACATGCCTGTCGACAAGAATGTTTCCCAGGCAGTCTCACGTAATTGAAGACCTGGGATGAAGTTGCGATTCTTATTCGATTCGGAAACCTGTTCATCGGTCATTATTTCGATCGTTACGACGTTGTGGTCGTGGATAAAATTTAGTAGTTCCTGGTTTGAACGCACCTCAATCAATACATTTTTCAAAGCGATTTGCGCCTGAGCCTTATGATTTCGCTCGTCATTCCACTCGCTTAACCCCAAAGCCAGCAATACACCCACAATAATCGAAAAGATTTCGATCGCCAGGGCCTTTGTCGACCAATCTCGATGGGTACTTACTCGCTCAACGGCGGCGGGCTTTTCATCCCTTTCGTTTGACTCTGTCAACGTTCGTTTCTCCAAAGCATACGGGAACCAGGTAGCATAATATCGTGCGGGCGATCGCAACAAGGCAATCGACTTCAAACCCTTCAGTCGCTCTGCTGCGAGAGTCAGCGCGAGTTGCTTTCGACTCCCACTGACCTGGAAATGGGCGTAGCAGAATCCATATTTAGCCGGGTGGCCAAGTGAAATTTCTGCCACCCAGCAAATGCAAATGGATATGAAAAACAGTCTGCCCTGCAGCCGCGTTGCAATTCATCGTGACCCGGTAGCCATCTTCAGCAAACCCTTCCTGCCTGGCAATATTCCGTGCTGCAAGAAAGAGCTGGCCGACTGCATCCGTGTCGGATTCATCCAGATCATTGATGGTCGAGATGTGTCGCCGCGGCACGATCAGAACGTGCGTCGGCGCCTGTGGATTGATGTCACGAAATGCGATCGCATCAGGAGATTCATGGATGATGTCGGCGGGAATTTCATCCGCGATAATCTTGCAAAAAAGACAGTCGGATTCGGTCATAGCTGAAAAATCCTTATAGCGAAATTTTACTTAAGACGTTGCTCGTCCCGGGCGTTCAATCAATCGCACGCCTGCCAAAAAACGCGTGCGACAAGGTACCGCCGTCAACGTACTCCAGTTCACCACCCAGCGGCACTCCATGGGCGATACGACTCGCCTGGACCTTGTGTTTCGTGGCGAGATCCGCGAGGTAATGTGCTGTTGCATCACCCTCTACCGTCGGGTTCGTTGCGATAATCAGCTCCTGCACCTGCCCGCCGCCAAGTCGCGTCTCAAGGATGCTCATACCGAGCTCGTCCGGACCAATGCCATCCAGGGGCGACAGGTGACCCATCAGAACGAAATAATGTCCACGGAAGCCAGTGGCGTCCTCCACAGCCATTACGTCGGCCGGAGACTCTACAACGCATAGCTGACCACCGTCGCGCCCCGCCGTGGTACAGATGTTGCAGAGCTCGTGTTCGGTGAACATACGGCATTGTTTGCAATGACCAATGCCCTTGACAGCATCAGCAAGTGCCACCGAAAGCTGGCCTGCTCCATCGCGGTCGCGCTCCAGCAGGTGGAAAGCGATGCGTTGTGCCGACTTGCGACCAACGCCCGGCATGCAACGCAGCGCGTCGATCAACTGAACGAGAAGCGGGGAATAAGACACGTCCTGGTTATAGCGCGTTATTGGTGAGATTGGTGAAATTGGTCAAAACGGCAGTTTTAATCCGGCCGGCAGGTTCATGCCCGCCGTCATACCTGAGAATTTTTCCTGGACCGTACTTTCCACACGGCGAACAGCGTCATTGAACGCTGCAATAATCAGGTCCTCAAGCATGTCCTTGTCATCGCCGACAAGAGAGTCATCGATTTCGAGACCACGTACCTCATGTTTACAGGTCATGGTTATTTTCACCAATCCAGCCCCGGACTCGCCGACCACCGTCAGGTTTGCCATTTCCTGCTGGGCCTTTTGCATGTCGGCCTGCATTTGCTGGGCCTGTTTCATCAGCTGACCGATGCCACCTTTCATTCTGTTTACTCCTGGTTTGCTGCAGATTTGTTACTTATGACTTCGACAGAGTCGGGTATGAGTTGTGCCCCAAACATGTCCTTAAGTGCTTTGACATTCGGGTCGGCCTCGAGACCAGCCTGGGCTGCATCGCGACCCTCGTCTATTTTCCGCGCCTCTTCCTGAAGCGGTGTCTCCACCTCAATCTCGTCAATGGTAATTTCGGCCTTTAGCGGCTCGCCAAAATAGTCGGCAAGCGCTTTCGATAGCGCGGCCTGCCGCGAGCTGGTCAGCAAGGATTCAGAGCGTCCATCCAGGCACAGATGTACGATATTGTTCTCGCGACGAACATAAGCGCAATTACTTGCGAGTAACTTGCTTGCCCCATTGATACCCAGTTGTTCAATTAGCTCCGACCAGATCGGCTCCTGCCAGGTGCTGGCACTCGCTGCAGATGTCACCGTTTCCTTGCTGGCGCTGTTCTGTTCACGTGCTGCCGGT
>QNFK01000001.1 GCA_003645495.1 Gammaproteobacteria bacterium | reverse complement strand
TTTGCATGAGTATTTATTGCGCGGCGGATTCCTGGTCGTTGATGATTTTCATGGCTCGGTACAATGGGCCGGCTTCATGCGCTCGATGCAAAGAGTATTTCCGGATCGACCGATCGTGGACGTTGACGGACAAAGCGGTGTCATGAATATGCACTTCGATGTTGATCAGTCAAAGCCGATTCCGGGCATCATGGCACTGCGTTATGGTGTGACCTGGGAACATGATGGCTACAAACCAACGTGGCGCGGCATTTACGATGACGAGGGCCGCCTGATGGTGATCATTAATTTCAACGTAGACCTCGGAGATGCATGGGAGCTGGCGGACGAAGCGTGGTACCCCGAAGAATACACGGCACTGGCGTATCGTTATGGCATCAACTATGTTTTGTACTCAATGACGCATTGATTATCGGCTCGAAAACTATTGGCTTGTTCGCAATGCTGGCGATCAGCGCTTGCAACGCATCTTCTGTTAATAAAGATTTTCGTGACCTTAACAAGAACGGCCATCTCGATATTTACGAGGATTCGGCACAGCCACTCGAAGCCAGAATTGATGATCTTCTCCGGCAAATGACGGTTGCTGAAAAGGCCGGCCTGATGTTTATCAATCGCGCCATTGTTAACGATGATGGATCGCTTGAGTACATTCCAGGCTCAGGGCCGCAACGGCATTCTGCGATTGGTGCAGTTGATCTGCGCAACATGAATCATTTTAATATCTGGGATATTCCTGACGACGCGACCGTGTTCGCGCAGTGGCATAACAACCTGCAGACGTATGTTGCTGACAATACACGTCTCGGAATTCCGGTGACGATCGCAACAGATCCACGCCACCACTTCAGCACCAATATTTTTGCATTCGATGCGCGTGGCTTCAGTCAGTTTCCGGAAACACTTGGCCTGGCTGCGATAGGTGATCTGGACCTCGTGCAAAAGTTCGCCGGCATTGTCAGGGAAGAATACACCGCTGTCGGTTTTCGTCTCGCGTTGCACCCACAGGTCGACCTGGCCACCGAGCCGCGCTGGCCACGCATTAACGGCGGCTTTGGCGCTGATGCCGAGCTAAGTGCCAACATTGCCAGCGCCTATATACGCGGGCTGCAGGGCGCGGAATTGTCAGGCACCAGCGTGGCCACGATGACCAAGCACTTTCCGGGAGGCGGCCCGCAAAAAGACGGGCTTGATCCGCATTTCGAATTTCAGCGGGGTCAGATTTATCCGGGCGGAAAATTCGACTACCACATGATCCCGTTCGAAGCGGCTATCGATGCCGGCACAGCCGCGATCATGCCGTATTACGGTATCGCAACGGACCAAACTGATGAAAACGTCGCGATGGCCTTCAACAAACAGATCATCACCGGTTTGCTGCGCGATAAATATAATTATGACGGCGTTGTTTGTACGGATTGGGGCGTACTCACTGACATTACGGTCGGCGACGGAGTGACATGGCATGCCAGGGCATGGGGTGTGGAGCACCTCAGCAGAGCGCAGCGAGTGAGGAAAGCGCTCGATGCCGGCGTTGATCAGTTCGGTGGTGAAACAGCGGCGAATCTCGTTGTTGAGCTGGTCGAATCCGGGCAGGTAGCAGAGCAACGAATTGATGTGTCTGCGCGTCGCATCCTGCGGCAAAAGTTCGCGCTGGGCCTGTTCGATAAACCGCTTGTCGATGTGTCGCAGGTAGCGCAGAAAGTAGGCAGCGAAGAAGCGGTGCGGCTTGGTCGGGAAAGTCAGATGCGCGCGATGACGCTGCTGAAGAATGTCGACTTCGAAGCGGCTCCTGCTTTGCCGTTGAGAAAGAACACGTTAACCGTTTATCTGGATGGCCTGGATGCGACAGCAGTCTCCGGGTACGCAGCGGTTGCCGATTCCCCGGAAGATGCCGATGTTGCGATTATTCGTATCGACACGCCATGGTATCCAGTTGAGACAGACAATCCGTTCGCACGCGGGTTTCATCACGGTGATCTCGACTTCAAAGGATCGCGAAAAAGGGAAATCCTTGACCTGCTGCAGGCGATCCCAACTATCGTTGTTATTTACCTGGACCGACCGGCAGTTATTCCTGAAATCGCAGCGGGTGCTACTGCGCTAATCGCGGATTTCGGCGCCAGTGATGGTGCTGTAGCTGATGTTCTTTTCGGTGTGGCAAAACCGGAAGGCAGTCTGCCATTTGAATTGCCATCGTCGATGAATGCGGTGCGTGAACAGCTCACAGATACGCCGGCTGACAGCAAAGACCCGTTGTTCGAACTGGGGTTCGGGTTACGTTACGAGTAGCGGGCGGCTCGAGCTAGTTGATTGAGTCGATGATTGCGTTGAGCGTTTCGCTTGGCCGCATTGCTTTTTCCGTCAATTCATCATCCGAGGGATATTGGCCGGATATTGGGGTCGGACCCCAGTAAGTTATTGAAATTATGCTACCGGGGTCGGACCAGCGCAACTCACTGGATTTGATATAAATTGCTCTTGCGATTTGGTCATTTACGCTCTTAAACAACAGTTTTCGCTATCAATAAGCGCAATTAGTGAAGTCGCAGATCAACTAGCAACTCTTGGGAGAATGAATCGTTAATCGTCTATTTCGATAGTGAAATGGCCGATTTAAGGGCGAGAAAAGAAATAATTTCTTGCCAAATTCTACTGGAATTAGCGGCTTGCGCTGGTCCGGCTCCGCAGACAGTCTGAGCCACTATCCCCGCGACTCTCTCATAACCGGGATTCGAGCGATCCCTGTTCGTACCGATAAATTGCGTCCAGTGAAATAGCGATGGCGTCTTCCCAGGATCTTATCAGCGGCTTGTTCTCGTCCTCGTAGACGACATCCGCCGTCACGAGATTTCCTGATACACCACAGATCATCGCCGCTTTCAGGCCTCTCATGTGTGCAATCGTGAAAATTGCGGACGCCTCCATTTCGACATTGACGAGCTTGTGCTCGGAGAGCATCTGGATATGTTCCGGCGTCTCCCCATAGAACGCGTCGTCACTGGCGCTGATGCCGACGTGCAACCCAAAATCCCTCTCCCCTCGCAACTCGATTGCTGATTCTATCAGCGCGTTAGTTAAAAAGTGATCCGCGACGGCCGGAAAGCCCGCCTTGACGTAGAAAGACGACGTGCCATCGTTTCTCATCGACGCCGTGTTGATCACGACATCGCCTATTTTCACGTCCGGCTGCAACCCACCAGTACTACCGACCCGGATGAAATGAGTCGCGCCGACATTGGCGAGCTCCTCGACGGCAATTGCCGCAGAGGGGCAGCCTATACCAGTAGAAGTAGCGCTGACGGGAATACCTCTGTACGTTCCGGTAACGGTGCGATATTCGCGATGAAACACGACTTCCTTCGCATCATCCAACTGCCTGGCAATGCGAAGAACGCGGTCCGGATCACCCGGCAGAAGCACATATTTTCCAACATCACCAGGCTTCAACCGCAAATGATATTGCAGCCTGCCTTTGGTTATTTCCGACTTATCCAGCATTGCCATGCATTCCTCCCGCAGCAGATATCTGTAGCGAATTATCGGTCAGGCCGGCAAAGCCTGAATGCGTTTCTTCTGAATCAGAATGGTCAGCCTAAGTATGGGCAAGCAGAATGTCCCTGATGATCTGTCCGACAATTATGTCCTGCCCATCTTCCATAACGGTAGCTGAAAGCTGAATCCTGCCTGCAGAAAAAAAGAACAATCGAATTTCAACCGCCGGTGTATGTTCGCGCAGCGCGTCAACCAGTGCCTGGCGGCCCAACTTAACAACTTCGCCATCCCAGTCAATGTCCAGGTAGAGTTCATTGGCGTGTCCTTCCGAGACGAAGACCCGGGTGCTGACGCTCGGCACATCTGCGAGTTGCTCGACTATGTTTGCAAATCGCTCATGTTTGTAGGAGAAGTCGGCCTCATCGCCAATGCTAAGGCCGGTCTCGACCGCGACCAGCATGCCGAGATACTCTTCAGCAGAAACCTTCATGCCGCGCCCGATCGAGAGGTCGTTCGGTGCGCTATGCCGCCTGGCGAAGCGAATCAGGTCCTTTCGACCCAGCAACAGTCCGGCGCTGTACGGTCCGCGTAATCCCTTGCCGCCGGAATAACAAATCAAATCGAAACCCTCACCGACTCCATCAATTACGTTGCTCGCGGGTGGCGTCGTTGTCGCCGCATCGCAAAAACAGGGAATACCAAGTTCTCTCGCCAGCGCGATATAGCGATCGGCGGGAATATCGTCGCCATTTCGTGTGGGCTTCAGGAAGAACATCATTGCCGTCTTGTTACTTGTTACACGACGAACATCCTGTTCGGTTTCCACCTCAACCAGGCTGGCCCCTGGCACGGTGAGCGCCCTGTCATAGGTATAACGATGCTTTTTCTGAATCACTACTTCATTTTTCATGCCGCTCGTATCCGGCAACTGGCGCATTTTGTCTTCGTCATCCAGCGTCATGCACGCAGCCGTGCCAAGCACAATAGACGCGGTTGCACCAGAAGTAACCATCGCCGCCTCACTACCAACCAAAGCAGATATACGTTCGCCAACCGCCGTGTGTAATTGCGCCATTTTTACTTTTCGGGTTACCGCATAGCGCATCGCATCAACAACTTCAGCGCGCATTCTGGCACCACCCAGTGCAGAGTAAGCGCCTGCGGCGTTGATAATCGGCTTCACGCCCAGTTCTTTGAAATAATCTCTGCCCGATGCACTAAGGATTGCCGTAGATTTCTCAGCGCGAACATCGACGCTACCGAGGAAACTCAGCGGAAGTATGCCGGCCAGACTTTTCAGAAATGTGCGTCTTCTTGCCATGGTCTTGATGTTGAATTACGCCACAATGTCAGGCGCTCATTAACAGTATCTCCTTCACTTTTGCGGTCACAATCTTCGCTTCGTCCTTGCTGAGCATCGCCGCAGTCAGGTCAAGACGGCCATCCGACAAAAACAATGCTCTGATTTCGATCGTCGGTTCTCCATCTCGCAGCGCCTGCTTCATCTCTGCCACTGTAATTTTGTATTGCGACGTATCCCAGTGAACGCTAATGAACGGTTCACGCGCTTCGGCTCCGGGCACATGCGATTGCGTCGTAATCCCTGGCAGCAATGACAGCTCACTACCCATTTCGCTGACGATCTCCAGTTGACGTTGATATTCAGACTGCTCATCAAATTTCAGGCTGGTCTCAACTGCAACCAACATGCCGAGATACTCCTCAGCAGACACTTTCATGCTTCTGCCGTAAGCGCGATGATTGGGGGAGCTGTTTTGCCGTGCGTAGCGAATCAGGTCTTTCCGGCCTAGCAGAAGTCCGGCACTGTACGGCCCACGCAAACCCTTGCCACCGGAGTAACAGATCAGATCAAAACCAAGGCTGACAGTATTGGCGATGTTCGTAACCGGCGGTACGGTCGTTGCAGCATCACACATAATAGGAATATTACTTTCCCTGGCCAGTGCTATATATTCCCCTGCTTCGAGCCTGAGGTTCTCCGGGCGATTCTGCAGGTAGAACATCATCGCTGTTCTCGGATTGATGGCAGCGCGAATGTCTTCAGCCGTTTCTACTTCGACCAGCGTAGCACCGGGTGCCCTGATCGAACGATCGTACAAGTAACGCTGGCTCTGCAGAATAATAACTTCCGCCGGCATACCGGATGCGTCCGGCAGTCGCTCCATTTTTTCCTCGTCACCCATGGTCATGCAGGCGGCGGTGCCCAGAATGATGGCGCTGGTGGCGCCAGACGTAACCATCGCGGCTTCGGCTTGCATTAGTTCAGCTATGCGCCTGCCAACAGCGTCATGCAATTCTGACATGCGCGCCTTGTTCCTGATCGCATAATCCATCGCATCAACGACTTCGGGCCACATAACAGCACCGCCAAGTGATGAATACGGCCCGACTGCATTAATGAATGGTCGAACATGCAATTCAGAAAAATAGTCGGGCGTAGCCGACTGCGTTGCTTCGGTCGCGGCTGTTGCAGTCGACCTGAAATAACTGAACGGCGCGAGGGTACCCAGCCCCGCAAGAAAATGGCGTCTGTTTGCTTTCATCAATAACCGTTTTTTGAATCCGGATGATGCATAGTGAAAGAATAGACTATTTTTCGTGTACCGCAGTAGCCAGCTCTTTCGCCTGTCATTCTCTGCGTAACGAAAATCTATATGCGTTTCCGACGTCGAAGGAAATCTCGTCAACAGCATTTATTTGCGAGAGTTTTACGCAAATTAGCGATACGCTACGCACAGTCTGAGCAAGGGTCATGTTTTTGCGCAGACGCAAATTAAAAGCATTGCTGATTTTGGGCGTGTTGTGTACGGCAGTGAACGCCAATGCACAGTCAGAAATCGACGACAGCAAGAGCTTACGTGCCGTGCGCACGGACGTCATCCCGGTACTGGCTGGGCGTTTTCTTGCCAAATCCTAATGAAATTAGCGGCTTGTGCTGGTCCGACCCCGTAGAGGCCGTAGAGGACTTTGCAATTAAGGGGTGCCCGATCAGCATGCGGGCGCAGGAAGATACGATGAACAGGAGGTACAACACAGATGATCGAGGGAAAATGTCTCTGCGGCAGGATTCAATATGCGGTTGAAGGCGATATTGGCGAGGTAAGCCACTGTCATTGTTCTATGTGCCAGCGAATACACGGCGCAGCATTCGGCACCTATGGTGCTGTCCCACGAGAAAATTTTCGTTGGCTGTCCGGGTCCGACCTCGTTCAGGTTTATCAATCGTCGGCCTCGATGGACAGAACGTTTTGCAGTGTCTGCGGTTCAACGTTGCAGGCGATTCTCAATACAGAGCCCGACGTGCTTTACCTGGCGTTGGGTACCATAAACGGTGACCCAAAGTGTCGGCCCTCTTTTCACATTTTCGTTGGATCGAAGGCACCCTGGTACGAAATCACGGATGATCTGCCGCAACATGAAACGTGGTCCTATACGGAGTAACTCGCTACAGTTGGGTCATCAGGCCAATCATTACGTTGCAGGGAATAAACGATGAACAGGAGAGGCAGCATGCGGCGGGGAAGGCAGGCGCGCAGAGAAAGTCCACCGCAACAGTCGGCGGTTGCGCCCGGGCTGTCGGGCGGTACTTACAAGCCACTGACTGATGCCGAGATTCAAAGTATTCATCATGCTGTACTCGATGTACTGGAAAACATCGGTATGGCCGATCCGATTCCGGTATTAAAGGAACACGCACTCAAGAAAGGCTGCAAGATTGATAAGCACGGCCGGCTCTGTTTCCCCCGGGCACTCGTGGAAGACATCATCGCCGAAACCGCTCACGAGCTGCGGTTCTGTGGACGCGAGCCGCGCTTTGATCTGCATCTCGGCGATCAACGTGTGCATACTTACGGTGGTGGTGAGGCCGTAACAATGCTGGACGTTGGTGCATCGACTTATCGGCCCTCGACATTGCTGGATGTCTATGATGTCGCCCGACTGGTGGACAGGCTCGACAATATCCACGCATTCTCTCGCCTGATCGTCGCTACCGACATGAACAACCGGCTCGAATGCGATATCAATACCGCTTATGCGAGTGTCGCTGGCACCGCAAAGCACACGGCCCTGACTTTCGGTGATGCGAAGAATGTAGAACCGACGCTCGAGATGCTCTACATGATCGCTGGTGGTAAGAAAAACTTTCACGAGCGACCTTTTTGCCATGGCGGGGGCTGCCCGGTCATATCGCCGCTTCGCTATGGCGCGGATAACGCCGAAGTTTGCATCGAATCAACCAAATTCGGCGCCCCGGTCTGGATTGTAGTTGCGCCCCAGGCGGGCGCGACGGCACCCGCAGCACTGGCCGGCACTGTAGTCCAGGTGATGGCCGAGGCACTGGCAAGCCTGCTGATGATCAACCTGGTGGTGCCGAAATATCCGGTTATTGTGGGGCCGTGGCCATTCGTCTCCGACCTGCGCAGCGGCAGTTTCACCGGCGGTGGCGGCGAAGAGGCACTGGTCAGTGCCGCAGCAGCACAGGTCACCAATTTCTACGGGCTGGTGAGCTCAGTTGGCGCCGGCATGAGCGACGCCAAGTTACCCGACAATCAGGCTGGCTACGAAAAGGCAATCGCGGTCACTCTGGCGGCGCTAAGCGGCTGCAATAATGTCTCGGAATCGGCTGGCATGATGGGCAGTCTGATGGGCCTGTCGATGGAGTCGCTCGTGATTGATAACGACATGCTGGGGACGGTGTTACGCACCGTGCGCGGCATTGAAGTCAACGAGCAAACGCTTTCAGTGGAAGTCATCGAGAGTGCCGTTCGGGGAGAAGGGCATTTCCTGCGGCAGGCCCAGACCCTCGAACTTATGCGATCCGAGTACGAGTATCCCGATCTTGCGGACCGCCTGCCACCGAACCAGTGGCAGGAGGGCGGGTCACTGGACATTCGTGAGCAGGCCGCTGCCCGGGTCAGGGAAATTATGTCTTCGCATTACCCGGAGTACATTGATGCGGCGATCGACCGGAAGATACGCGATCGATTTCCCATTGAGATCAGGCAGGCTGACATGCAAAAGGACAATGGTCGCTGGTAAGCAGTTGGCTATGCCCGCACAAGCTCGTTCCATATAATGAAATCTATTTCATATTATGGATTTTCCTCTGGTTCCTGAAGCAGCGGATCCGTTAAAATTCCTAATTAATTCAAAGATTCATGCGTCATCTGTCCGACACATCTCCGAACTAACCAGTCAGAAGACATTGCAGGAGGCGAGAATCTCTCGACAACGGCAGAAATCAGGTCGTACCAGGCGCGGGGGCGGTAGCGCTACGCGCCGTGCTGCCAGGACCAACGGTCCGGCGTCTAGCGCTGTACATCCAGGTCTGCCCGGGGGCAACTATCGGCCTTTGAGCGACGCCGATATACAGCGGATTCACGCGACCGCGCTCGATATTCTCGAAAACATCGGAATCGGCGACCCAATAGCGGAGATTCTGCATCATGTGCTGCCTAAAGGATGCGTTCTTGGCGACGACAATCGCCTGCGTTTTCCGCGTGCGCTGGTTGAAGACCTCATCGCCCAATCAGCCAACGAGTACCCGCTTTTTGCGCCGGATCCAAAACACGATCTTACGGTCCGGGGACAAGACGTTCTTTTTTGCACATCGGGTGAAGCGGTCACGATTCTCGATTTCGAAACACAGAAATTTCGACCGACCAGGCTCACCGACCTGTATGATGCGGCGCGGCTGGCCGATCAGCTCGAGCACATTCACAGTTTTGGCCAGCCGTTTATCGCGGCGGAATACAGTGAAAATGTTTTTGTTCACGATATAAACATCGCGTACGCGGAACTCGCGGGTACCAGCAAGTCGTTTGCGCTGGGCATTGCCGAGGTCGATCACATCGAGCCCATAATCTCCCTCTTCGACGCGTACCTCGGTGAGGATGGTGGCTTCCTGAAACGGCCGTTTTGCACGTTTGGCGGTTGTCCAATTGTGTCGCCGCTGCGCTTTGGCAAAGATAACGCCGAGGTTCTCGTCAAGATTGCAGAACTCGGGCTTGTGGCGGATATTGCAGTCGCGCCACAAGCGGGTGCGACGTCACCCGCAGCGCTTGCGGGCACCCTGGTGCAGTGCTTTGCAGAGACCCTGGCCTGCCTCGCGATCGTAAACCTCATCCGGCCAGGTGCGGCGATTAACTTTGGCATGTGGCCCTTTATCTCGGATTTGCGAACTGGTGCATTCTCGGGAGGTAGTGGCGAGGAAGCACTGATTACCGCCGCGACAGTACAACTGTGTAATCACTACGGGTTTACGACCAGTGTCGGCGCCGGCATGACAGATGCGAAAACGATGGATGTGCAGGCAGGCTATGAAAAGGCGATTACAGTTATGACCGCTGCCCTCGCTGGCGCGAATTTGCTCGCTGCGTATCCGGGAGTCGTCGGTAGCCTCATCGGCCAGTCATTCGAAGGTATGATTATCGACAATGACATGATCGGGAACATTCAGCGGGTGCTGCGCGGCATCGAGGTAACGGATGAGACCTTATCGTATGACATTATTAACGAAACGGTATTTGGCGCAGGCCATTACCTCGGAAGTCAGCAGACGCTTGAGCTGATGCAGAGCGAATACCTCTATCCGGAAGTTGCAGACCGGCTCACACCGGGCGCCTGGGAAGAGATGGGCTGCAAGACGCTCTACGAACAGGCTCATGAGCAAGTCGGGGAAATGTTGGCGAGCCATTACCCGACTTATATTGACCCGGCGGCTGACAAGAGAATCCGCGATCGCTTTCCAATACAGCTTAAAGCTGAAGATATGAGGCCCGGTAACGGACGATGGTAAACACAGGAAATGTGCTTCGGCTTGCAGCCGTTAAGCATATTTTCCGAATTTCTTAATCATAGTGGAAATTGCATATGTCGCAGGAAATTGAGGAAAACGAAGATATTGTTCTGGCGGAGCTTTCCGATAGCGAGCTCACCGAGCAAATACACGACGATCTTTACGACGGCCTCGCCGACGAGATTGCGGAGGGCACGCAAATTCTGCTTGACCGTGGCTGGGATGCGAAAAAGGTGCTGGATGAGGCGCTCGTTGGCGGCATGAACATCGTAGGAAAAGATTTTCGTGATGGCATACTTTTCGTCCCGGAGGTTCTGCTTGCCGCCAACAGCATGAAAGCAGGTATGGCGATACTGCAGCCGATCCTGGCCGAATCCGGCGTGGAGCCAGTCGGCAAGATGGTGATAGGTACCGTCAAGGGTGATATTCACGACATTGGCAAGAATCTTGTTGGCATGATGATGGAGGGAGCAGGATTTGAAGTTATCGATCTCGGAATTAATACGGATGCCGATACTTACATCGAGGCGCTAAAAACGCATAAACCGAATATTCTCGGCATGTCAGCACTGCTGACAACGACGATGCCCTACATGAAAGTCGTCATCGATACTCTTAAAGAGCAAGGACTGCGCGATGACTACATTGTTATGGTCGGCGGGGCACCGTTAAATGATGAATTCGGCAAAGCGGTCGGTGCTGATGCCTATTGCCGGGACGCAGCGACGGCAGTGGAGGTTGCCAAGAAACTGGTGGGTGAGCAGAGAGCCGCCTCGGCAAATGCGGGCTAAAGATTGGAATCAAGCGGTGAAAGCACAAGTACTGGTCATAGCCTGTGGTGCGCTGGCCCGGGAGATTGTGGAACTGAAGCGGCTCAATAACTGGTCGCACCTGAAAATACAATGTCTGCCTGCGGATCTGCACAACAGGCCGGAGAAAATACCGGCGGCGGTACGCGCCGAAATTGAAGACAAGCGCGGGCAGTACGAGCAGATATTTGTTGCTTATGCTGATTGCGGAACCGGTGGTTTGCTCGACGAAGTCCTGGCCGAGTACGGTATTGAACGTTTGTCCGGAGCGCACTGTTACGAGTTTTTTTCCGGCGCAGCCGTGTTTCACGACCTGGTTGAGGCAGAGATGGGCACTTTCTACCTGACAGATTTCCTGACGCGCCACTTTGACCGGCTGATCAAGTCAGGTCTTGGCATCGACGAACATCCGCAATTGCTGCCGATGTATTTTGGCAATTACAAGCGGCTGGTCTACTTGTCGCAATCAGACGCACCGGAACTGGCGGCGCTGGCAGAGCAGCACGCCAACTACCTCGGTCTCGAGTACGAGCGAGTGCACACCGGCCTGGAACCTGTGGGGAGCGAAATACTGGAAAAGGTTATTCAATGGCAAAACTGATCTGCATCTACTGGCGGGATATCCCGGCCCAGGTTATCGGTCGCGAAGGGCGAAAAAAGGCCAAAAAGGAGTTGGCGCCGCGTTTTGCGAAAGCGATTGACCGTGCGGCAATGCGTGCCGGACGTGGTTCCAGCGATGCCTATCTTGCGGACTGGCGCAGGGAGCCCGAGGAAGTCAGCGGCAACCTGGAGGAGTTCGTAGAACGCAAAGTTGCCTTGCTTGAGAGTGTTTTTGATGATGAATTTCTGGAGTCAGTAGTAAAAGCGGACGGCCTGGTTGAAGAAGCGCAAAAACGTGCAGAATGAAAACGGAGTAAAGAATGACTAGAACAGTTATCAGCTCACGAAGTAGAGAAGTGGTCATCGGTTTTGAGCAACCGTTTGCTGTCATCGGTGAGCGCATCAATCCGACGGGGCGCAAATTACTCGCTGAGGAAATGAAGGCCGGCGACTACAGTCGCGTGGAGGCAGATGCATTGGCACAGGTAGCCGCAGGGGCAACGATTCTTGACGTTAACGCGGGTATACCGCTGGCTGACGAGCCGGCGATCCTGGCGAAGTCCATCAAGCTATTACAATCAATAACCGATGTTCCCTTGTGCATTGACTCATCCATTGTCGCGGCGCTGGAGGCGGGACTGGACGCGTATGAGGGTAAAGCACTGTTGAATTCCGTTACCGGTGAAGAAGAGAGACTTGAGCAGGTATTACCCCTGGTCAAGAAACACGGCTGCGCCGTAATCGCAATATCAAATGACGACACCGGCATATCCGAAGATATCAATGTGCGATTTGCGGTAGCCAAAAAAATAGTGGAACGCGCACTTGATTACGGCATTCCTGCTGAGGACGTTGTCGTCGATCCCCTGGTAATGCCGATCGGAGCAATAAACAGTGCAGGACAACAGGTCATGGAGCTCGTTCGCCGGTTACGTGCCGAACTTAAGGTCAACACAACCTGTGGCGCATCTAACCTGAGTTTCGGTTTGCCTAATCGTAACGGGTTGAATTCGGCGTTCATTAGTATGGCAATCGCGAGTGGCCTGACGTCCGCAATTACGAATCCGCTGCACAGTGACCTTATGCAGTCTGTGCGTGGAGCAAATGTCGTTATGGGCAACGATGCTGAATGCGCGAATTGGATCGCCGCTTACCGTGACCCGGACGCAGAAGGCAGTGTGCGCCGCGGCAGAAGGGGCGGTCGCCGTCGACGAGCAACTCGTGGATAACTGATTCTCCTATGAGTAACCCGCCAAAAAATGACGCAATGGTGGTCTTTTCGCCGTCAGGGAAGCGTGGTCGATTTCCATTGTCTACCCCGGTACTCAATGCCGCACAAAAACTGGGTGTTGACGTGGACTCGGTCTGCGGAGGACGGGCTATTTGCGGCAGGTGCCAGGTCGAAGTGTCCGAAGGGGAATTCGCCAAACACAAGATTGTTTCCAAAGCTGAAAGCCTGTCATCTCGTGGCGAAGCCGAACAACGTTTCGCGTCGAGGCGTGGCCTCGCAGACAACCGTCGATTGAGTTGCCAGGCAACACTTCGCGCAGATGTGGTTATCGATGTTCCCGCCAGCTCGCAGGTTCACCACCAGGTTGTTCGCAAAAACCACGAAGCTCACGATATAGACATCAACCCGGTCGTGCACGCCTATTTCGTGGAAGTCGCGCAACCGGATATGCATGTCCCCAGTGGCGATTTACAACGTCTGCTGGCAGCACTTAGAACTGAATGGCAGCTCGATAACCTTCGCTGCGAAATCAATGTCATCCAGACTCTGCAGACCTGTTTGCGTGCGGGAGCCTGGCAGGTCACGGTCGCGATAAGAAATGGTGAGCAGATCATAGCGGTTTGGCCGGGATTCAGGGAACGACTGTACGGAATAGCGGTGGATGTCGGTTCGACGACAATCGCTGCGCATCTTTGCGACCTGACCAGCGGAGATGTTCTCGCGAGTGCGGGCAAAATGAATCCGCAGATTCGATTTGGCGAAGATCTGATGAGCCGTGTGTCTTACATCATGATGAATCCTGGCGGAGAAGCCGATCTGATCCGAACTGTGCGCGAAGCGATCAGTGAGTTGGCGGCGGACGTGTCTGCACAGGCGCAAATCGAGTCCACCGATGTGGTGGAGATGACCGTGGTCGGCAACCCGATCATGCAACACCTCGTTCTGGGTATTAATCCGGTCGAGCTCGGCACGGCACCGTTCGCGTTAGCCAACGACGCAGCTGTAGATGTCCTTGCAACAGATATCGGTATCACTATTAATCCGGGTGGACATGTTTACGCTCTGCCCTGCATCGCTGGTCACGTTGGCGCTGATTGCGCCGGTGTGCTGCTCGCGGAATCGCCCTACGATCGTGATGAGGTATCTCTCATTGTCGACATTGGCACTAACGCGGAAATAATTGTCGGCAACCGGGATCGCTTGCTCGCTGCATCCAGCCCGACCGGTCCGGCATTCGAGGGCGCTCAGATCAGCGCAGGCCAGCGTGCCGCGCCCGGCGCTATTGAACGCGTGCGCATCGATCGTCAGACGCTCGAGCCAAAATTCAAGGTGATCGGCTGTGATCTGTGGTCCGATGATCCGCTCTTCGCGGAACACGTTTCCTCGTCCGGGATCACGGGCATTTGTGGTTCCGGCATTATAGAGGTCGTTGCCGAGATGTACCTGGCTGGCGTCATCGATCAGAACGGAAAAATACTGGGCGACGCTGGCTCGCGGTCGGCACGCATAATCGAAGACGGTCGAACCTTTGCGTATGTACTTCACGATGGACAACCGACAATCCATATTTCGCAAAATGATGTGCGCGCCATTCAGCTTGCGAAAGCTGCGCTTTATGCTGGTGCCCGGTTGTTGATGGAGCAGTTCGGCGTCGACAAAGTCGATCGAATTCGATTGGCTGGCGCATTCGGCGCACACATCGATGGCAAGTATGCAATGGTGCTCGGCCTGATTCCGGATTGCGATATCGAACAGGTCTCCTCGGCAGGCAATGCAGCGGGCACGGGCGCGCGAATTGCGCTTCTCGACAGGAATGCGCGCTCACATATCGAAGCTCAGGTTCGGCAAATTGAAAAAGTCGAAACCGCTGTGGCCGAGGGGTTCCAGGATCACTTCGTGGCCGCGATGACCATTCCACACCAGACAGACGAATTTGGTGAGCTCAGCAGAACTGTCGAGCTTCCGGCCAACAAAGAAGTGAGGCCGACCGGCGGTAGAAAAAGACGGGCACGCTAAAGGTATGTTGTCGACGAAAAAAACGCTTTCGAAAGCCGAACACAATACGCTCCTGCATACGGTGCGAGAGGCTTATATGGAGGTGTTCCCAACATCGTCCATTGAGTCAAGGCTTGACGTGCTGGAGCCAGGGTCATACGTCGCGGTGACCTGTTCGCCCTCGAAAGGTGTCGAAGTGACCCTCGATATGGTTGAGCGACTTGCACAAAGAGGCTTCAAGGTTGTGCCACATGTTGCCGCGAGAATGGTCAGGGACGATGCTCACCTGCGGGAAATTTTGCAGCGCCTGGATGATCTGCCGATTATCAGTCTCTTCGTGCCTGGTGGGGATGCAGCGAAACCGATCGGCAAGTTTTCCTGCGCACTTGACTTGCTACGTGCGATTTCCGAATTCGATCACAAATTGTCGGAAATAGGTGTTGCGTCGCATCCGGAAGGCCATCCGAGCATCAGTCGGGATGTGCTGATGAAAGATCTTCTCAAGAAACAGGAGTTCTCGAACTACCTGGTAACGCAAATGTGTTTCGATGCAAGAGTCCTCGGTGGCTGGTTGCGCGAAATTCGTGATCTCGGCGTTACGCTGCCCGCCTGGATTGGACTACCGGGTGTCGCCGATCGCAGTACACTGGTAAAGACGTCTTTGCGTATTGGTGTTGGTGATTCGCTGCGTTACCTGAAGAACCGCGGCAAGATCGCGGCCAATTTGCTTAAGTCAAAATCCTACCGCCCCGATGAGTTGTTGGCAGATTTGGCGCCCTACATAGCAGACCCGAGCTATAACATTGCCGGGCATCACATTTATTGTTTCAACCAGGTCGAAAGTGCTGAACAATGGCGGCACGAGTTCCTGGATGCGCTGCAATCCCAGGATTGACACCCAAGGCATGTGCAAATGACGAGACGCAGTCGGCGAAAAAGACGAGTCGTGGATGAGATTGTGCAATTGCCATGGCGCAACGTGATTAATCCGTATGCACCCGTCGAAGTTCTTGATGAGTCGCAGATTGAAACTATCATCCAGGCAGCGCTCAAGGTGCTGGAGACGCAAGGCATGCGTTTTCTTGAACCGGGCAGTCGAAAAATCATGCAAAGAGCCGGTGCCGAAGTCGATGAGCCTGGAAAAATGGTGCGCATCGATCATGTGCTCGTGGAAGAAAAACTGGCGCTGGCACCGCCCAGGTTCGGTTTGCGGGCACGCAATCCGGCGCACAACCTCAAAGTGGGTGACAACAACATACTGTTTTCATCGGTCGGCGGGCCAGCCTTTTGCAGTGACCTGGACAACGGCCGCCGGCCCGGCACCTACGACGAGATGTGCGATTACCTGCGCCTCATACAGAGCCTCAACATTGTCCACCAGGAAGGTGGCGGCCCGTTCGAAGCACTGGATCTGCCGGCAGAAACACGGCATCTTGATCTGTACCTGGCGCAGATTCGACTACTGGACAAGAACGCTCAGTCTTATGCGCTCGGAGGAGCGCGAACAGCAGATTCCATTGAGATGACCTGTATCGCCCTCGGCACCGACCGTGCTGGCTTGGCTGAGGTGCCCGCCCTGCTCGGTGTGATAAATACGAATTCACCGATGCAACTCGATATTCCAATGACCGAAGCGGTCATGGAGCTCGCTGGTGCCGGCCAGGTTTGCTGTATCACGCCGTTTACGCTTGCAGGCTCGATGAGCCCCGCAACACTGGCGGGAACGCTCGTCCAGCAGACTGCCGAGGTGCTGGGTGTCGCAACATTTGCCCAGGTTGTCAGGCCCGGCGCCCCGATTATGTACGGCAGTTTTGCATCCAATGTTGACATGCGCAGCGGCGCTCCCGCACTCGGCACACCCGAGTATGCGAAAGCTGCCCAGGCAAGCGGCCAGATTGCAAGGCGCCTCGGACTCCCTTTTCGCTCCAGCAATACTACGGTCTCGAACTGTGTCGACGGACAGGCCGTATTTGAAAGCGAGATGTCGTTATGGGGATCGATCATGGGTCACGCCAATCTTGTTAATCATGCAGCAGGTTGGCTTGAGGGCGGGCTAACAGCCTCTTTCGAGAAACTTATTATTGATGCCGAAATGTTGCAGATGATGGCTGAGTATCTGCGCCCTATCGAAGTGTCCGAGGACGAACTGGCGCTGGACGCGATTGCCGAAGTCGGCCCGGGTGGGCACCACTTCGGTACGAGCCACACGCTGGAGCGTTACGAGTCGGCTTTTTATACGCCTATACTATCTAACCGGCAGAACTTCGAATCATGGCAAGAATCCGGCAGCATCGATATCAGCGCGCGTGCCAATACAATCTGGAAGCAGCTGTTGCGCGAATATGAACAGCCTCCCCTTGATCCTGCGATAGACGAAGCGCTTGTTGAGTACGTAAGCAAGCGGAAGCAAGCCATTATGGCGCGGTGCAGCTAGGAAACCGGAGTCGGAATTATGCGACCAACATTGAATGTCCTGTCAGATGAACTCATCAAAAAGGTTCTCGATGAGGCCAAGCGCATCATGGCCGAAACCGGGATGGAAATCCGTGGCGAGAAACTACGTCAGCGCCTGCTCGATCACGGCCTCAAGACTGATCAGACTGGCAAGAGAGTACTGTTTTCTGCCGACGTGGTCGAAGCCGCAATAGAGAGCGCACCGAAATCATTCACTCTCTACAATCGTGACGGTGAGCCACATGCAGAGATCGGTGGTAACAACGTGCATTATGTGCCGGGATCCAGCGGACTAAAGGTTCTTGATCACCGCACTGGTGAGACCCGGCTGACAGATTCGACCGATTTCATCGAGTACGCGCGACTTTGCGATGGCATGGAACACATTGCCTATCTTGCAACAGCATTTTCGACCAATGCTGACATCGAGTCGCAAGTTTCCGATGTGTGGCGCCTTTACCTGACGTTGATCACATCAAAGAAACCGGTGGTCACCGGCGCATTCAGTGAACATGGCGTACCGCGTATGGTAGAGATGCTGCAGTTATTCCGCAGTGACCGTACGGAACTGATTCGGAAGCCACAATCGATATTCACTATCACCGCTACCGGCAATTTTCGCTATGGTGAGGACTCCTGTCAGAACCTGCTGGATTGTGTCGAGGCCGGCATCCCGGTGGAGATTGTTCCGGTTACTTTGATGGGGTTGATCGCGCCGGTAACCCTGGTCGGGGCGCTGGTATTTCACTGTGTTGACGTGCTGACCGGGCTGACGATGGCACAAATCGTAAATCCAGGCACACCGGTATTGTTTGGCGGTGCGCCTGCCACATTCCACATGAAAGCAGCAAGCTCACCGATGGCGGCGATAGAGGCACAACACCTGAATGTAGCCTATGTCGCTGTCGCGAAGTCGCTCGATCTGCCGACACAGGCATACATGGCATTAAGTGATGGGAAATTTCTCGATGCGCAAGGCGGCGGAGAAACGTTCAGCAGTGCGTTGCTGGCTGCGATCGCTGGTGTAAATTCTGTCTCTGGTCCAGGCATGCTGGACTTTGTGCTTACCTTCAGCCTGCCAAAACTTATTTTCGATAACGAAGTCTGCGGCCAGGCGTTGCATTTCGTTCGAGAACTGAAACCGGTTGACGATCTGCCAACCGCGGACCTTGTCGAGCAACTTCTGCGAGACGAGCACCTGATAACTTCACCGCATACGCTTGAGCACTGGCAGCAGGAGCTCTACCTGACCGATCCTGTAATTGACCGCGCAAATCGTGAAACGTGGGAGGAAAACGGATCGCTGCAACTTTACGACCGGGCTCGCGACCAGGTAGAAAAACGACTGGCCAGTTACACACCAATCGAGACAGATTCTGCGATTGACAGCGCAATGCGTAAATTGGTACAGGATGGCCTGTTGGAGCAACAGGATTTGCCTGAGCTTCCACCAGCACCCATTCCAGCGGTGAAAAACGCACCAGTCGGCCGCCGTGGTCGCAAAGGAAGGCGGCGGCGCGGTGCATAGGCATGCTGCGTGGCGGGGGCGGTATTGTGTACAGACAGGCTCATGTCGCGTAAGACATGCATGTCCAGGAGCGACCCTGCAGTAATTTCGCATGCGTAATTGGTAATTATGAATAAACCTGAACTCCTGTCACCTGCCGGCACCCTGAAAAATATGCGCTATGCCATCGCATATGGTGCCGACGCCGTATATGCGGGCCAGCCACGTTACAGCTTGCGAGTGCGTAACAATGAGTTCAGCAAGGAATCGATACTGAGGCAGGGAATCGAGGAAACCCATGCGGCGGGAAAACTGTTTTTCCTGGCCAGTAATATCGCACCGCATAACAACAAGTTGAAGAACTACCTGAGGGACCTGGAGCCGATTGTGGACATGGGTCCCGATGCCCTGATCATGTCAGATCCGGGGCTGATCATGATGGTGCGCGAACGCTGGCCGCAGTTACCAATACACCTGTCTGTGCAATCCAATGTCGTGAACTACGCTGCGGTAAAATTCTGGCAAAATGCAGGGCTCAGCCGGATCATATTGTCGCGTGAACTGTCGCTGAAGGAGGTTGCACAGATTCGCGAGCAATGTCCGGACATAGAACTTGAAGTCTTCGTTCATGGCGCCCTGTGTATTGCGTATTCTGGTCGCTGCCTGCTATCCGGCTACCTTGCCCACCGTGACTCCAACCAGGGCGCATGCACCAATACCTGCCGTTGGAAATACAATGCCTATGAAGCCCGAGAGACAAGTACCGGTGATATCGCGCCGATCAAAGTGCCTGAAGAGACATCGCCTGCAATTCAATCTCAAACACCGCCTGTTGCTTTGTTGGAGGAAGAGGGCCGCCCAGGGGAACTGATGCCGGCTTTTGAAGATGAACACGGAACCTACATCATGAATTCCAGGGACCTGCGGGCAGTTCAGCACGTGCATACGCTGGCATCCATGGGCATCGATTCACTGAAGATCGAGGGCCGTACCAAATCGGCCTATTACACCGCGCGCACGACCCAGGTTTACCATCGTGCGATCGAGGATGCTGCAGCAGGCCGGCTGTTCGATATGGGCATGCTGGACGAACTGGAAGGTCTTTCAAATCGCGGTTACACCGAGGGCTTCTATCGCCGTCACCCGCCCGGCGAATATCAGAATTATGAACGAGGTGCATCGCGATCTGACCTGCAACAGGTTGTCGGCGAAGTCCTGGATATAAATGACAACTGGCTAAGTATTGATGTCAAAAACCGTTTCGAGACCGGTGACCTGATGGAACTGGTTACACCGTCAGGCAATCTGTCTTTTCGTCTTAACGACATGACTAGTCATGATGGTAAACAGACCGATGCCGCCCCTGGTTCAGGTTGGGTCGTGAAAATCCCCGTTCCGGAAAAGGCTGATCCCGGTATGATTGATGAATTCGCACTACTCGTTCGCTACCTGCCACGGGATATGGGTGAGTGTTCTTAGTTACCCATTCTGGTCAATCGACGCAAGAAATTGCACAATAAATGGGGTCAGAGCAAAAAAACATCAGAGTTACGATCACCGCTATCGATGGGAGCGGCAATTGGGAATTGATCAACTGTTACACTATCTGTCAGATCAGATACCAAGTCTCACTGTTGGTTGATCGAATCGATAATCGCGTTGAGCGTTGCGCTGGGCCGCATGGCTTTTTCGGTTAATGCATCATCCGTGTGGTAATAACCACCGATATTGACGGGCTCGCCCTGGGCTGCGTTCAGCTCCGCAACTATTTCGCTTTCGTTATCAGCGAGCGCCGCTGCAACAGCCGTAAATTTCGCTTGTAGCTTCTCATCCCGGGTCTGTTTGGCCAGTGCCTGTGCCCAGTACATCGCGAGATAGAAATGACTGCCGCGATTGTCCAGTTCGTTGACCTTTCGGGACGGCGACTTATTAGCTTCAAGGAATTTGGCATTGGCATCATCAAGTGTCTCTGCCAGCACTCGTGCTGAGCTGTTCTCTGTTTTGATCGCAAAATCTTCCAGCGAAACGGCGAGCGCAAGAAATTCGCCGAGCGAATCCCAGCGCAAATGACCTTCTTTGACAAACTGCTGAACATGTTTTGGTGCAGAGCCGCCGGCGCCGGTTTCGTACAGCCCGCCGCCGGCAAGCAGAGGCACAATCGACAACATCTTTGCGCTGGTGCCAAGCTCCAGGATCGGAAACAGGTCGGTCAGATAGTCGCGGAGAACATTGCCAGTTACAGAGATCGTATTTTCACCGTTCCTGACGCGCGCGAGCGTGACACGCATTGCTTCATCCGGCGACATCACGCGAATGTTCAGTTCTTCAGTGTCGTGGTCCTGCAAATAGAGATTTACTTTACTTATCAGATTGGCATCATGGGCACGCTTGGAATCCAGCCAGAAAATGGCAGGCAAGCCGGTCGCTCTTGCCCTGGTTACCGCGAGTTTGACCCAATCCCGGATTGGCAGGTCTTTCGTCTGGCACATGCGCCAGATATCACCTTTCTCAACTGCATGCTCGAGTAACGTTTCGCCTGACTCATCAATGACCCGGACAGAACCTGTTGCTGCCATTTCAAACGTCTTGTCGTGCGAGCCGTATTCCTCGGCTTTCTGCGCCATCAGGCCGACGTTGCAGACATTGCCCATTGTCGTGACATCGAAAGCGCCGTGTTCACGACAAAAGCTGATAACTTCCTGGTAGATCCCGGCATAACAACGATCGGGTATCATCGCCAGTGTGTCCTGAAGCTCACCGTCAGGTCCCCACATTTGCCCTGACGTGCGAATTGCGGCGGGCATGGATGCGTCGATGATCACATTGCTTGGCACATGCAAATTGGTGATGCCTTTGTCAGAGTCGACCATCGCAAGTGCCGGTCGCGTTGCATAGACGGCCGCAATATCAGCTTCGACAGATTTTCTTTGCTCGTCAGGCAGATCCTGAAGTCTTGCGTAAACATCTCCAATTCCGTTATTCGGCTCGACACCCAGCTCGTCGAACAGGTCTGCATGTTTTGCGAATACATCCTGGTAATAGACGGTCACGGCATGACCAAACATGATCGGATCCGAGACTTTCATCATCGTCGCTTTGAGATGCAGGGATAACAGCACGCCTTGTTCCCGCGCACTCTCTGTTCCTTCAGCGAAAAATTTACGCAGCGCAGCGCAGCTCATTACAGCGGCGTCGATTACCTCGCCTTCCAGTAACGTCGTGTTTTCTTTCAGTACGCTTACTTTTCCATCAGCAGCAACGAATTCGATGCGTACGCTGCCTGCATTTTCGATAACGGCAGATTGTTCGCTGGAATAGAAATCGCCGTCTGTCATGTGGGCTACACGTGTTAGTGAATCCTTGCTCCAGGGGCCCATCGAGTGTGGGTGTTTTTTGGCGTATTCCTTGACCGGGGCCGCCACGCGGCGATCAGAATTTCCTTCACGCAGCACCGGGTTAACGGCACTGCCAAGCACTTTGGCGTAGCGCGTGTGAGTTTCTCTTTCCGCGTCATTTTGCGGCTCTTCCGGGTAGTCCGGCAGATCGTATCCGTGCGCCTGTAACTCGCTGATGGCGGTGATGAGTTGCGGAATGGATGCACTGATATTCGGTAGCTTGATGATATTTACGTCTGGCGTACTGACCAGCGAGCCGAGCTCTGCCAGCGCATCATTCTGTATTTGTGCAGCGCCCAGATTCTCGGGAAAAGCGGCGATCATTCTGGCCGCCAGCGATATATCCCGGGTTTCTACCGGCACGCCGGCAGCATCTGTAAACGCGTCGATGATGGGCAGCAATGAACGTGTAGCCAATGCAGGTGCTTCGTCGGTAATGGTGTAAATAATTGTTGGGTTACTCATGCTCTGCCGCCAAAAAGGACCGTTCTACTTACGATAAATCCGCGCACGGTTGTCAACTTTGTGCTGACACCGGGAGCGGATATGGTGGGCCCGGTAGGACTCGAACCCCAATCCGCCCGCGATCGCAACTGTGCCGCACATGCTGATCGCGGATTGATCTTTAGTAATTTGTACGAAGCATGGCAGGTCAAAGCCATTCTTTGCACAGAATGTGGTGGGCCCGGTAGGACTCGAACCTACGACCAAGAGATTATGAGTCTCCTGCTCTAACCAACTGAGCTACAGGCCCAAACGATGTGAATCGCCGTTCACGATTCACGGGACGCGAAAGTATAACGGTGTGGCCGGGCGCCGTCACTTTCAATGTGCCAGTCCTGGCGACCGGGATATTTGCTCGCTCAATACGTGGCCGATCGCTGTCCGAAATCGTGTGGAAAGGCATGAATTCGGCGTTGGAGTCAGTCCCGAATTTCCCTGTGACGGAGATCAACGAATCTTATTTATCAATGACTTATCATCCTAAATTCGCAACGGATGCGTGCCTCAGCTGTCCTCGCTGGGTGTGTGAGAACATATATGACGGACCTGGGTTCCAGAGAGATAAGTGGATATGGCGTGCTGGACCTGATGCTCACACTGGTGATCGCATCGCTGCTCGCTGCGCTCGCTGTGCCGGCATACAACGGCTTCGTGGACAAAGGCAAAAATGCCAAGGCCATTGGCGACATCGGCTCAATAAGCGTCCAGATCGAGAGTTTCCGTCTGCGTAGCAATGATCGGATACCGGTCAATCTTAATGAGTTACCCGGTGAGGTTCCGCTGGATCCGTGGGGCAATCCTTACAGTTTTTTGAATATCAAGGTCGCCGGTCCGGGTGCAGGTGGGTTACGCAAGGACGGCAAACTCAACCCGCTTAATACTGATTTTGATCTCTTCAGCATGGGCTCCGATGGTGATTCGAAAGATCCGCTGTCTGCCAAGGCAAGTCGTGATGACATCGTTCGTGCAAACAACGGTGATTTCATAGGCCTTGGAGAGCACTACTGATGGCGGATTCCGGCCTTACCCGTATCCTTACGGCCGGCGTCGGCCGGCGTATCCTCATGTTGTTCTTGCTGGCCGGCATCCTGCCCGTTATTTTCACTGCGCTGCTCGCCTACAACGAAGTTGGTCGCGGACTGGAGCAGGAGGTCAACCAGGACCTTCGGGAAAATTCCAAAGCGTATGGTGTTGAAATCCTGGCGCGTTTGTCCAGAGCATCTGGCAAAGCAGAGGAACTGATTGATGTATTCGAGTCGGGTGGAGTGGCGGCTACTCAGGACAGACCCTACCTGCTTGATGATTTCGAAGCTGTCTGGCTTGTCGCGGAGAGCTATCCCAATGAAATGATATTCGGCGTACGCAGTAGCCAGATCGACTTTTCAACGATCAATGTCGCTCACCTCAATGCCGGCAACGGTCAGTTGCTTGATACTGCAGCAGCCGCGAAAAATGACCTGATACTTTTGCATGGCGCAAATATTGGTGAGCCCGATCAGTCGATGTTTGCTTTCCGCCTTAAACCGGAGACGATCTGGGGCCCGAAAGAGAATCGTCCCTACCTGACCGAATTCTGTGTATTTTCCGCTAGCGGTGCGAATCTGTTTTGTACCGTTGGCATGGATGCCGGATTACATGTGGCCCTGGTGGCCGAGCGTAACCCACAGGAAAGTAGTCCGACAGAATGGGAAATCGGCGGCGAGAAGCATTTCGCTGCAATGTGGCAACTGTTCCTGGATGGCAGCTACGGTCATCCGGCAATCGACATCATCGCGAGCCAGCCAAAAAAATACTCATTACGTTCCAGCGCTGATTTTCGGCGAATATTTCCACCGGCACTGGTGCTGGTAATCATGATGGTCGGAGCCCTTAGTCTAAGCCTGATTGGGCAAAGTCTCGTGCCTCTGCAACGCCTGACAATAGTCGCGCGTCAGTATGCCGCTGGCCAGCTTGAGTCCAGAGTTCGCATCAGAACCGGCGACGAATTCGAAGCGCTTGGCGATGCGTTCAACAACATGGCCGGAAGACTGGGGCGTCAGATAGAGACACTCAAAGCGATGTCAAAAATTGACAGGCTTATTCTGTCAGGTGCAGATTTTGAAGAAGTGTCAGAGGATGTTATTTGCCATCTTATTAAACTGACCGGATTTGAGGCAGCGGCGGTCATCGCACGAGACGCCGATGCCCCGAGCTGGGCCAAGATGATCTCCTGGTTTGAGGACGAATTTATCCATGAGCGGGTTTCTCTACCCCAGGAACTTGGCCATGAATGGTGTCAGCCGCGAGAAGTGGCGCTGGCAGAGATCGATGGTTCTTTTGCACCCTATAAAGAGCGCTTCCTGAAGTTTGGTTTGAAGTATGTCGTACTGATTCCCGTCATTCTGAACGATGATCTGAAGGGTATCCTACTGCTAGGGTCCAATTCGAGCTTTGAAATGCGTGGCGGTCGTTTGCAGCGCTCCATCGATATTGCCGGGCGCCTCGCAGTTGCCCTGGCCAGTGCAGAACGTGAGGAAGCGCTCTACCGTCAGGCGCATTTTGACGAGCTTACCGGCTTGCCGAATCGTCAGCTTCTGAAAGATCGCCTGGAGCAGCAACTCGTACACGCTCGTCGCGAGAAGCAGAACGGCGCGATTCTGTTTCTTGACCTTGATAGATTCAAAGAGATCAACGACGTCTTCGGTCACTCGGTCGGGGATCTCATTCTTGCCCAGGCTGCTGAGAGAATCGTCTCAGAGGTGCGTGATACGGATACCGTGGCTCGCCTGGGCGGTGACGAATTCGTCATCGTGATGCCACATCTCACCGGTGATAACACCCTACGCAAGACAGCAACACGAATACTGGCACGACTGGCTGAACCGTTTTCGGCACGTGGCACCAATCACTTCCTGAGTGCAAGTATCGGCATCGTTGTATTTCCGGATGATGGAGATAGTGTCGAGACATTGCTGAAAAATGCGGACGCGGCTATGTACCGGGCCAAGGATGCCGGTCGCTCCCGTTTCGTATTCTTCAGCAAGAAGCTGAATGCTGAAAGCCGGCGCAAGATTGAACTTGAGCGGGACCTGCGAACCGCATTTAATGCCGATGAGCTCGAAGTTTATTACCAACCACAGTTTGATCTGTCCAACGGCATTATTTGTGGCGCAGAGGCTCTGATGCGCTGGCGCCATAAAGAACAGGGACAAATCCCGCCAAGCGAGTTCATTCAGCTTGCGGAAGACTCGGGACTCATTATTGAAATGGGGCGTTGGGTGGTTGATCAGACTTGTGCTGATCTGCGGTCGGTTCTCGATATGGGTCTGCATCCCGGATCGATGTCGATCAATGTATCTACCCTGCAACTCAGGGAGTCGGGTTTTCCGAGCGATGTGCTTGACGCCTTGCAACGGCACAATATTCACCCTGGATATCTGCAACTTGAGATTACAGAAACCACAGTCGCACAAAACCGCGATACCGCGATCGATATTCTCAATGTATTACGGGAAGCAGGCGTGCAGGTGGCGATCGACGATTTCGGAACGGGCTATTCTTCGCTAAGTTACCTGCAGCAACTACCGTTCGACCTGATCAAGATCGACAAGTCGTTTATCGATCTCATTGGCTCCGGCGGAAATTCCGAGAACATATGCCGGACGATTATTAAGATGGCCCACGAACTGGGCAAAAAGGCGATCGCCGAGGGTGTCGAAACAAAGGAACAAGCAGAGTTTCTCAGTGAGAACGGCTGCGATTGTGTGCAGGGCTACTACTACAGTCACGCGCTGCCGCAGGACGAATTCCTGACGTTTGTAGAAAAACAGGATTTCCACACCCAGCGCAGAAAAGCGCTGGAAATCGTTTGATTGGGCGTTTCTATTGAGCGAGATATGGCCCGGACCATTCGCGGCGTCTTGATATCCGTACATTCCTGCGCCCTGAGACTAAAGCACATCGGTTACGACAGCCGCTCCTACAGCCAGGAGAAATCCCACCAGTCCAAAAAAATACGCGCTCAGAAATTGTAGCCAACCAATCTTACTCAGCGATCAAAAATTGTAGCAAGGTCACGTTGGAGCCCGTCCCGACGGGCGACAAACAATTAAGGGCATGTCGCAAGACATGCCCTTAATTGTTTGCAAAACCTGACCAACCAAACCCGCCCAAAAGAATAAACCTCTGGAACAAGACCTACCTCACCCTAATTACAATATTCCTCAACCTGATTCTCAGTCCGCTCCCGCGTAGCCTGCATTTCTGCCTCATCCATATA